>NZ_JBHWBP010000241.1:0-12049 GCF_042735575.1 Streptomyces sp. NPDC059564
TGCTTAGGCGCGGCGCCGTTGCCGGGGGCCGGCCCCCGGACCCCCGCGCCTCAAACGCCGGCGAGGCTGATCTTTGCCGCTCGGCACCGGAATTGCCCGGCAGGGCTGATCTTTGCCGCTCGGCGCCGGGATTGCCCGGCAGGGCTGATCTTTGCCGCTCGGCGCCGGGATTGCCCGGCGGGGCTGGGTTGCCCTGCGCGGCGCCGGCCCGGGCGAGGGGGTTCGGGCCCCGCCCGCCGGGTCAGGGAGTGCGGAGGGTGTGGAGGGTTCGGGTGGCGATTTCTCGGCCGATGGGGAGGGAGGCCGTGGCCGCCGGGGAGGGGGCGTTGAGGACGTGCACCGTGCGCGGGGCCTCGCGGATGAGGAAGTCGTCCACGAGGGTGCCGTCGCGCAGGACGGCCTGGGCCCGGACTCCGGCCGCCGCCGGGGTCAGGTCCGCGGCGGTGACGGCCGGCAGGAGGCGGCGTACGGCCTCCGTGAAGGCCTGCTTCGACAGCGAGCGGTGGATCTCCCCCGCTCCGTACCGCCAGTGCCGGGCGGCCATCCGCCAGGATCCCGGCCAGGCCGCTTCGGTGGCGAGGTCGCGGGGCCGGACGGTGGCCCAGTCGTAGCCCTCGCGGGCCAGCGCGGGCACGGCGTTCGGGCCGACGTGGACCCCGCCGCCGATGCCCCGGGTGAGGTGGACGCCGAGGAAGGGGAACGCCGGGTCGGGCACCGGGTAGACCAGCCCCCGGACCAGCTCCGGGCGGGCCAGGTCGTGGTACTCGCCCCGGAACGGGATGATCCGCATGCCCGGGTCGTCACCGGCGAGGCGGGCGATCCGGTCGCACTGCAGGCCCGCGCAGTTCACCAGCACCTTCGCCCGGACCACCAGCCCGGACGTGGTGCGCACCGCAACCGCTGACGGGCGCCGCGAGATCAGGTCGACCTCGGCCCCGTAGACGATCTCCGCGCCGGAGGACTCCGCCAGCTGCGCGGCGACCTGCCCGTAGTCGACGATGCCGGTCGTGCCGACATGGATCGCGGCGAGGCCCCGGATCTCCGGCTCGTACTCCGCGATCTGGGCCGGGCCGAGCTCGCGCACCGGGATGCCGTTCTCCCGGCCGCGCTGGACCAGCGAGTGCAGGCGGGGCAGCTCGGCGCGCTCGGTGGCGACGATCAGCTTGCCCGTCACCTCGTGCGCGATGCCGTGCTCGGCGCAGAACTTCACCATCTCGGCGGCCCCGCGCACCGCGAACCGTGCCTTCAGCGATCCCGGGCGGTAGTAGATGCCGCTGTGGATCACCCCGCTGTTGCGGCCCGTCTGGTGCCGGGCGGGCCCGGCCTCCTTCTCCAGTACGGTCACCCGCGTCCCCGGGGCGAGGCGCGACAGGGCATGAGCCGTCGACAGGCCGACGATCCCCCCACCGATCACCAGCACATCGCAGTCCACGCCGCCGCCCACGCTGACACCTCCCACCCCTGCATACTGCACCCCGCCACCGACAATGCGGCTACGCGGGTGTCACCAGCAGCGGCCGGGCCCGCTCGCGCAGCTCCGCGACGCGCGGTTCGTCCCCGTACGGTTCCAGCCGGTGGAGCAGGTCCCGTACGTACTCGTTCGTCCGCGCGGAGGAGATCCGGCCCGCGACCTCCACGGCCCGGGTGCCGGCGGCGCAGGCCGCGTCGAGGTTGCCGGACTCCAGCTCGGCGACCGCGCTCACCACCAGGCGCAGCCCGTGCGACCGTACGTATTCCTCGGTGGGGCGGGAGAGGGCCTGCTCGGTGAACCGCCGGACCTGGCGCGGGAGTTTCAGGTCCCGGTAGCATTCCGCCGCATCCGCCGCGAAACGGTCGTACGAGTAGAAACCCAGCCAGGTCGGATCCGCGTCGCCCTCGCGGGAGCGCTCCAGCCAGCCCTCGGCGGCCCGCAGCGCGGCCCCGGCGGCCGCCGAATCGCCGGCCTTGGCGTGGGCCCGGGCCTCGACGAGGCGGAAGAAGCTCATGGTGCGGGCGGTGGCGAGGCCGCGGTTGCGTTCGACGGCGGCCTGCGCGAGGTCCACGCCCTCGTCCGGGAAGTCGCGGTAGGTCGCCTGGAGGGACATCGAGGCCAGGACGTAGCCGCCGAGCGGTACGTCGGCGGCCGCGCGGGCCAGCCGCAGCGCCTGGATGTAGTAGCGCTGGGCCGCCTCCTGCTGGCCGGTGTCGAAGGCCATCCAGCCGGCCAGCCTGGTCAGTTCGGCGGTCGCGCCGAAGAGGGCGCGGCCCACCTCGTCGGTGTACGAGCCGAGCAGCAGCGGTGCCGCGTCGACGCGCAGGCACTCGGGCACCATCGAGGAACGCCAGTCGCCGCCGCCGTACTTGGAGTCCCAGCGGCGGGCGTCCTCGGCGGCCTCGCGCAGCTTCGTCACGTCGCTGTGGCCCACGCGCTGCGGGGAGGCGTCCGACAGGGGCGCGGGCGCGGCGGGGGCCGCGGGCGCGGCCGGCTGCCCGGTTTCGGGTCCGGGCTGGACGGGCACAAGGCCCTGCGCGGGGGTTTCGGACGCCTGCCGGGGCGGGGCGGTCCGCCCGGGCCGCCCGAGCGTCACGGACACCTGCCGGGGCAGGGCGGACGGCGTGGACGGAGCGGACGACGCGGACGACGCGGACGACGCGGGTTTGACGGCCGCGGCGGGCACGGCAGACGCCGAAGGCGCGGAAGGCGCCGCCGATTCGCGTACGGGACCCGGTTCGCGCGCCACCGAGCTGTCGGCCGGAGATATCAGCCAGCGCGACGCGGGAGTCGCGTACGCCGACACCGAGAAGGACCCGGCGAGCGACTGCCAGATCCCGCCACCGCCCCTGCGCCCCGCGAGGTCGAGCCGGTAGAGGTCCGTGGCCGAACGGACGGCCGCGCCGATGTCGCGCGGGAAGGCCAGCCCCACCTCGGGCGCGGGATCCGCGTCCGCCAGGCCGATCTCGTGGAGCGGCACCGGGCGCCCCAGCTTCGCGCCGATCGCGGCCGCGATCAGATGCGGGGCGGCGCCCTGCGGCACCATCCCCTTCGACACCCACCGCGCGACCGACGTCTTGTCGTACCGAAGCGTCAGCCCGCGCTGCGCGCCGAGGTCGTTGACCCGCCGGGCCAGTCCCGCGTTGCTGATGCCCGCGAGGGCGAGGACGGCGCCGAGCTTCTCATTGGGCTCGCGGAGCTCCCTGGACATGCGCCACCCCTCGTCACACGCGGAACGCAGACGCCGCCGGGGCATAGGCGCCCGGCATTTCGTAAACCCAGCGTAGTTCCCCGCCTCCCAAGCGTTAAGGCCCCTCCTTCCGTATGGCGGGATTGTTGTCCGTATGCACAGTCCGGGCGGGGCCCACCCCCGGGGCGCACGTGTCAGCCCGTGCTCCGCCTGTGTGGCCGTGCGCCCGGCCGTGCGCTCTGGCCGCTCCCGGGGCCCGGCGATTCGATGTGCGGTGCGTGGGTCGGCCCGCCGCGTGGAACCGGTGGGCCGGGGGATGCCGCTGCCTCAATCCCCGCGGGTGGCGGAACGGTCCGGGGGGTGGTTTCCGCCTCCCGGACCGCGCCCCGCGCGCGGACCGGCACAGGCACTCAGTACGGCCGAAGAATGGCCGAAACCGACCTATGGGGCGGTGGGAACGGAACGCCAAATACCGCGTGGCCGGGGCGTGTTCGTTTACATGTGCGCCCCCCGAAGCCACTCTCGCACGCCCGTCTCGTGGCAGCATGGACTCCGAGCCACCCGGGGTCCCGCCGGCCGCGCCCTCAGCGCCGACCGCGTCGTCCGTGCCGTCCGTTGCCCCGGTCATTTGCCCACGGGCTGGGGGAGGCGGCGGTGCGCTGGTTGGTCGGGTGGAGCAGTATCGCCGCGAGCTTCGGCACGGCCGGGCGGGTCTTCGACCAGGGCGGACCGGGCCGCGGCGGACCGGGCCGCGGCACACCGGGCCCCGGCCCAGCAGGCCCCGGCCCAGCAGGCCCCGGCCCAGCAGGCCCCGGCGGACCGGGCCCCGGCCCGGCCGGCTACGTGGACCCCGCCCACGGCCCCTACGGCCGGCCCCCCTACGCGGACCCGCCGCGCGGCGGCCTCGCCGACGCCGCGTACGCCGACGACCCGGCCGCCCAGGACGCGGAACGCACCGTCCACCCCGTCGGCGCCCAGCTCCTGTGGGGCGACCCCGACCCCCTGTGGGCCGTCGGCGACTGGCGCCCGGACGAGATCCGCACCGTCACCGCCGACCCCTCGGACCCCTTCACCCGCCTCGCCGTCCTCGGCTGCTGCGGCGCCACCGACGCCGAACTGCGCCGCGCCCTGTACGCCGCCCGCGGCGGGGCCCTGCGCCACCTCACCGAGTGGTCCGGCAGCTACACCGCCGTCGTCCAGGCGGGCCGCCGCATCACCGTCCTCGGCGACCTCGCGGGGGCCCGGCCCGTCTTCTACACGCCCTGGGCGGGCGGGACCGCGTACGCCACCGCCGCCCTCCCGCTGGCCGACCTCATCGAGGCGCAGCTCGACGTCGGCCACCTCGCGGCCCTGCTGGCCTGCCCCGACAGCCCGGAGGCGCTGGGCGACGGCACACCGTACGTCGGCGTGCGGCGGATCCCGCCCGGGCACACGCTGATCCTGCGCGAGGGCTCCCGGGAGATCACCGGGTACGAGCAGGTGGCCTCCCTCGCCGTGGCCGCGCCCGAGGCGGATCCGGAGCGTGCGGTGGAGGGCGTACGGGAAGCGTTGGTCGATGCGGTGCGCGCCCGGCTCACGGCGCCCCGGCATGCTCCCGACGCACTGGTGCCCGACCCCGGGCCGGTGCCGGGAATGGGCCCCGCCGACCGGCGCGCCGCCCGGGGTGCCCCCGCGCCGGGGGTGGGGGCCGACCTCTCGGGCGGCAGCGCCTCCGCGACGCTGGCCCTCCTCGCCGCCGGGCTCCCGGGCTCTCCCGGCACCCTGCCCGGCACCGGCTCCCGGCTGCTCGCCGTCACCTTCAACGACCTCGCCACCCCGCAGGGCCGCGAGGCCGAACTCGAGCGCGCCCACGCCATCGCCGCCGACCCCCGGCTGCACCACGTCGTCGTGGCCGCCGCCGAGGAGGCCCTCCCGTACGCGGACCTCGACGGCCCGCTCACCGACGAACCCGGCCCCTCCCTGGTCTTCGCCGCCCGCGAGCGGCGCCGGCTGGCGGCGGGCTCGGCGGACCACTTCACCGGGCACGGGGCCCGCCAGGTCCTCGACGCGCACCCCGCCCGGATGGCCGACCTCCTGATGGACCGCAGGCGCCGCCACCTGCTGCGGCCGGTCGCCGCCCTCGCCCGCGCCGCGTCCGCCTCGGGGGAGTCCCTGCTGGTGCCGCTCACCGTCTACTCGGCGGCCCGCCGCCTCGCCCGTACGCCGTACCGTGCGGGCATCGAGGCGGCGGCGGCCCGGCTGCGCGAGGGCGGGGTCACCGCCACCGCGACGGGCCCGGTCGACGCCTCGCTGGCGGCCCTGACCTGGTCCCGGCCGGGACCCGCCGCGGGCTGGCTGACCGGCGAGGCCCTGGCGGAAGTATCGATCCGCCTCCGGGCCGCCGCCGGACGGCCCCCGCTCTCGCTGCGCCCCGGCGAGGCCCGCGCCCGTGCGGCGCTGGCCCGCCACGCGGCCGGCCACCGGGTCTTCGAGCAGGCCGTGGAGGTCCGCAGCCAGCGGCTGCACGCCCCGTTCCTCGACAACCAGGTCGTACGGGCCGCGCGGGGCTTGCCGGAGTCCCTGCGGGTGCAGCCCGGGGCCCGCGCCGCGATCCTGCGCAGCGTGCTGGCCTCCGCCGGGGTGCGCGAACTCCCGCCCGGCTGGGGCGCCACCGCCCACACCCCGAACGAGACCGCCACCCGCCTCGGGCTGCGCGCCGCCCTGCCGGGGCTGCTCGCGCTGTTCACCGCCCCGCTGCTGGCGGACGCCGGGCTGATCGACACCCGGCTCGTCCGCCAGGCCCTGACCGACGCCGCCGACGGCCGGCCCGTACCGCTCGACGGACTGGCGGAGCTCGTCTCGATGGAACTGTGGCTCCGCCGCCTGCTGGCCCGCCGCGGCACCTGCTGGACCGGCACCTCCACGCCCCGCCGCCGCGCCGTCCCCGCCCTCGACGCCTCCCTCCCCCGCCTGACCCGCGGCGCCCCGGCCGCCCGCTAGACCCCCGCCCCCGCGCCTCGCACGCCGACGAGGCCGAGTCCGGCAGGCCCCCCGTCGTAGAATCGGCGCATTGTGTCTGAGTCCCCGAATCCCCAGCCCAGCCTCCCGGACACCGCGCCGGAGGCGACCGCGTACGTGCCCCCCAAGTGGCGTACCGAGCCCCGTTTCCCCGACGGCCCCGCGCCCGACCCCGCCGGGTCGCACCACGAGCGGCGGATCCGCAGCTTCCAGCCGCGCCGCAGCCGGGTGACCACCGGCCAGGGCGAGGCGCTCAAGCGCCTCTGGGGCACCTGGGGCCTCGACATCGACGGCCACGAGGTCATCGACCTGCACCGGCTCTTCGACGGCCTGCCCGTGGTCCTGGAGATCGGCTTCGGCATGGGCGAGGCCACCGCCCAGATGGCCGCCGCCGACCCCGCCACCGGCATCCTCGCCGCCGACGTGCACACCCCCGGCCAGGGCAACCTCCTCGCCCTCGCCGAGCGCGGCGGCATGACCAACGTCCGTGTGGCCAACGGCGACGCCATCATCCTGCTCCGCGAGATGCTGCCGCCCGACTCCCTCGCCGGCCTGCGCGTGTACTTCCCGGACCCCTGGCCCAAGGCCCGCCACCACAAGCGGCGGCTGATCCAGCCCGAGTTCCTGGACCTGGCGGCCACCCGCCTCGCGCCCGGTGCCGTGCTGCACTGCGCGACGGACTGGGAGCCGTACGCGGAGCAGATGCTCGAAGTGCTCACCGCGCACCCGGAGTTCGAGAACACGCAGGCCGACGGCGGCTACGCGCCCCGCCCCGACTTCCGCCCCCTCACCCGCTTCGAGGGCCAGGGACTCGACAAGGGCCACGTCGTCCACGACCTCCTCTTCACCCGCGCCCGGCCCAAGAACTGACAAACGTCACTCCGAGTGTCCGACCGGCTCGGTAGGGTCATCATGTGCTCCGAGCGCTCTCCCGTGTGCTCGCACGCACACCGGGCCCGGTCCGCGTGTGCGTGCCCGTCACCCTGCTCACCGCGACCGGGGTGAGCATCCTGGAGCTCGTGCGGGAGCAGACCGGTACGGCCGGCTTCTTCGTGGGCATCGGCCTGGCCCTGCTGCCGGTACCGCCGCTGATGGCGGCCTTCCGGTGGCTGGGCCGGGCCGCGCCGGGCCCCTGGCGGCAGTTGATGTTCTGCTTCGGCTGGGGGGCCTGCACCGCGGCGCTGATCGCGATACTGGCCAACAGCTTCGCGACCGAGTGGATAGCCGCGGCCACCACCGACCCCTTCGACGCCGACCGGCTCGGCTCGGTGGCGATCGCCCCCGTCGTGGAGGAGAGCGCCAAGGCCGCCGCGCTGCTCCTCGTGTTCGTCTTCCGAAGACGACGGCTCACCGGCCCCGCCGACGGGTTCGTGATCGCCGGGTTCACCGCCACCGGCTTCGCCTTCACCGAGAACGTCCTCTACCTGGGCAACGCCTTCGAGGAGGACCTCGCCAAGGGCACCGGCGTGCTGGACTCCGTGACGGCGGCGACCTTCTTCGTACGGGCGGTGCTGTCGCCGTTCGCGCACCCGCTCTTCACCGTGCTCACGGGCCTCGGCTTCGGCGCGGCCGCCGTCGGCGCCGGCCGTGCGCGCACCGTCGGGCCGCCCTTGCTGGGCCTGGCCCTCGCCATGGGCCTGCACGCGCTGTGGAACGGCTCCTCACACTTCGGTGAGTACGGTTTCTACACGGTCTACGGCTGCGTGATGGTCCCGGTGTTCGCGCTGCTGCTGGGGCTGGCCGTGCGGATACGGCGCCACCGGCTGCGGGCCGTCGCCGCCGAGCTGTCGGTATACGCCCGCGCGGGCTGGCTCGGCCCGGCGGAGGTACCGGCCCTGGCTTCGATGCCGGCCCGCTCACTGGCGCGCGCCCTGGCCCGCCGCACCGGAGGCCGCCCCGCCGCCCGCGCGGTGTCCCGCTACGCGGCGGACGCCGCCACCCTCGCCCTGCTGCGCCGCCACGCCCGCCACACGGGCCCCGGCCACGACCGGGACTTCGCCGAGCGGGAAAGGGAGTTGCTGCACCGGCTCTGGCTGCGCCGCGCGACGGCCGCGCCCGCCCTGGCCCGCGCGGCGGTCCTGGAGGAGCTGCTGCCGCCCTGGTTCGACCCGCTGCCGAGCCCCCGCACACCGCAGCCGCCCCGCACACCACAGCCGTCCCGGGCGTCGGCCGTACCGCCGCCCCGCGGGAAGGCCCTGTCGTCCTCCGGACGCTAGACGCTGAGCCCCTTGGAGTTGAGCCACGCCAGCGGGTCCACCGTCGAGCCGCCCTTGCGCACTTCCAGGTGCAGGTGGGCTCCGGTGACGTTGCCGGTCGCGCCGACCCGGCCGATGGTCTCGCCCGCCCCGACCGAACCGGAGGTCACCGACATCGAGGAGAGGTGGCAGTACCAGACCTCCGTACCGTCATCGAGCTGGAGCACGATCCGGTAGCCGTACGCGCCGGACCAGCCGGCCGAGATGACCTTCCCGCCGCCCACGGCCTTGACCGGGGTGCCGGTCGGGGCCGCGAAGTCGAGGCCCGTGTGGTAGCCGGAGGACCACATGGAGCCGGAGTCGCCGTAGTGCGAGGTGAGGGTGTAGGCGGAGGTCGGAAGGGAGTACCCGCCCGAGGACTTCGCACCCGAACCGCCACCGCTGCCCGCCCCGCCACCGGCCTCGGCGCCCGACTCGGCACCCGACTCGGCCGCCGCGGCCTGCCCGGCGGCCGCCTTGTCCGCCGCGGCCTTCTCGGCAGCGGCCTTCTCGGCGGCCGCGCGGGCCGTCTCGGCCTCCTTGTCGGCGGCTTCCTTCTGGCTGCGGGCCTCCTGGGCGGCGGTCTCGCGCGCGGCCCGCTCGGCGTCCGCGCGGGCCTGGGCGTCGACGGCCTCCTGCTGCGACTCGGCCTGCTGGAGGATGCGGTGGCGCAGCGCCTCGCCCGCGTCGGCCTGCCCCTGGGCCGCGCCGTCGGCCTGGCGCGGGATCCCGGCGGTGCGGGCGGCGGCCGTGTCGCCCTCGGCGGTGTCGGAGGCGTGGCCGCCCCCGTCCAGCAGATCGGGCAGGTCGGGGAGGTCCGGCAGCGACGGCATGGATATCGCGACCTGGGGCCGGTCCTGCGCGGTGGCGATGCCGCCCGCCCCGACCGCCGCGATCACGCCGACACCGAGCACGGTCGAGCTGCGGGCGAGTCCGCCGCGCGGCTTGAGGACGCGGTGCTTGCCGCGGACCGGACGGGCGGAGTCCTCCGTGGGGTTCCACTCGCCCCAGGCACCGGCGGTGGGCGTCTCCTGGACGTCGGTGCCTTCAGGGGCAGGCGAGTTGGAGGCCACCGGGGCACACTCCTCATGAGCGAGAACGCGCACGGGTGCCGTCTCTTGCGACGGCTGGGACGACCGCGCTGCGTTATCGAAAGGTTATAGACACGGTGGAGTGATTCCAAGCTGTTGCGACTGATCGTTAACACCAATCGGCCACGCCCCGCAGAGCTCTGGCCTGGACATTCCCCTCACAAAAACCCACACCAGCCCAAACAACCACCGCCACCCCCACCACTTCAGCCACGATGGCAAGATGACGAGCCGTCAACCCCCTCGCACAGAGCGCCCTCCGCACTACACACCGTCACGATCTCGCCGTGATCCGGGCGTTACGCCCCCTCGCGCCCCACCACCGGGACCGTCCGCCTCCGCTCCGGCTCCCCCTCCCCCGGCCGCCCCAGCGCCAGCAGCGCCATGTCGTCGGTCATCCCACCGCCCGTGTGCCGGCGTACGTCGCTGCTGAGCGCTTCCAGCACCTCGCCCGGCCCCGGGAAGACCCGCCCCCGCAGCCGGGCCGCCGGATCGTAGAAGGCCCCCGACGCGTCCCGGGCTTCGGACAGCCCGTCGGTGAACAGCAGCAGGGTGCTGCCCTCCGGGAAGGGCCACTCGCCGACCCGGTCGGGCATCCCGGCCGACAGCTCCCCCAGCCCCAGCGGCAGCGCCGACTCGGCCGGGGCGAGCACCGCCAGACCTCCGTCCGCGTGGAGCAGCAGCGGCTCGGGGTGGCCGCGGTTGAGCAGCCGGAGCACCCCGGCCCCGGCCGGGACCTCCCCGAGCACGCAGGTGGTGAACCCCTCGACGGCGTCCAGGCTGTCCCTCCGTACGCCCTCACGGGCCAGCGCCCGCTCCAGCCGCTGCGCGAGCGCCTCCAGGGTGGGCTCGGTCTCCGCCGCCTCCCTGAAGGCCCCCAGCACCACCGCCACCGCTTCCACGGCCCCGAGCCCCTTGCCCCGTACGTCGCCCACCGCGAGCCGCACCCCGTACGGGGTGTCCTGGACGGCGTAGAGGTCCCCGCCGATGAACGCGTCGGCCTGCGCGGCCTCGTACCGCGCGGAGACGTGCAGCCCCGCGATCCGCTCGGCCGGGGTCGGCAGCACGGCCCGCTGGGCGGCTTCGGCGATCCCGCGCGCCGAGGCGAGCCGCTCACCGCTGCGCCGCACGACCTGGTTGATGAGCAGCGCCAGCCCGGAGACGGTCAGCACCGTCACCAGCTCGGTCAGCGCCTCCACCTTCCAGCTGGTGCCGTTGTAGAAGTGCAGGGCCACGACGGCCGCGGAGGCGGCGATCCCGGTCAGGGCGGTCGCCCGGAAGGTGAAGAGGGGGGCCGCGACCAGCGGGGCGGCGGAGAAGAAGGGGGAGCCCGTGAAGCTGGGCGGGGTCATCACGTCGAAGACGAGGCCGAGGAGGATCAGCAGCACCGGGAGCATCCGGACCACGCGCCGGACCGCACCGTCGCCCGTCTCCGCGATGTCGCCCGCGTCGCCGCCCTGCCGGCCCAGCCCCGCCACGCTGCTCTCCTGCCGCCCGGTCCCGCCTCCGCCCCCTCAAGGCTGGCGGCACGGGCCCCCGTACGGCGACCGGGCCGGGCCGATCGGGTGACGGAACGACGAAGGCCCGGTTCCACAAGGGAACCGGGCCTTCGTACTGAGTAGCGGGGACAGGATTTGAACCTGCGACCTCTGGGTTATGAGCCCAGCGAGCTACCGAGCTGCTCCACCCCGCGTCGGTAAACCCAACTCTACGTCATTCGGGGGACGCCTCCCGCCAATTACCCTCCCCACACCCCCTCAGACCCGCATAACCGCAGGTCAGAGCCCCAAGAATGGATCCGCCACCCGCCCCGGACGCCGCCGGGCACAGCAAAGCGCCCCACCCGGGAAGCCCGGATGGGGCGCTGAAGCACAGGTCGGAGGAGTGGTCCCCCCGCCCGCAAGGTGTAGGCCATGTCGGACTCGAACCGACAACCAACGGATTAAAAGTCCGCTGCTCTGCCAATTGAGCTAATGGCCCTCCACGTGCTCACCCCAGAGCATAGCCGGAGAGGGGCTCTTGGCCGATCGGGTATCGCCGGGTGTGGCCCAGGCGGTTTTCCGCCAACCGTCGTGCGCGGGGTGAGAGAGGCCGGAAACGGGCTCGGCCCCCACCGCACCGGAGTGCTGTGGGGGCCGAGTCGGCGTCAGATGAGGCTCAGGCCTTAGCCGTTGCGCTTCCAGCGCGGCTTGTCGTCACGACGGCCACCGAAGGAACCGGTGGAACCGGAGCCGGACGGACGGTTGTCGTCGCGGCGGCCGTACGGGCGCTCGCCGGCGCCGCCGGAGCGGAAGCCGCCGGAGGGGCGGTCGTCACGGTTGAAGCCACCGGAGGGGCGGTCGTCACGACGGAAGCCACCACCGGACGGACGGTCGCCACCGGAACGGAAACCACCCGACGGACGGTCGTCGCGGCGGAAGCCACCACGGTCGCCACCACGGTCGTCACGGTTGAAACCACCCGAGGGGCGATCGTCACGACGGAAGCCACCACCGGACGGACGGTCGCCACCGGAACGGAAACCACCCGACGGACGGTCGTCGCGGCGGAAGCCACCACGGTCGCC
>NZ_JBHWBP010000242.1:0-11891 GCF_042735575.1 Streptomyces sp. NPDC059564
AGCCGGGGCTCCGCCCCGGACCCCGCGCCTCAAACTCCCCCAGCTACCGCTGGGAGGTGCCCCCGGGCGAGGCTGGATTTTGGCTGAGCACCGTCGGCCCGTGCGGCTTCGCCGGCGGTGGATTGCCCGCAGGGCAATTCCAGCCCCGCCGGCGTTTGAGGCGCGGGCGCGGAGCGCCGTGTCTGTAGCCGCGCCGACGATTGAGGCGGGAACAGAGGACTGGGGGTCCCCCCGGACGGAGTCTGGGGGACGGGGAGGGGACGGCCCCGCGCAGCGGTGGCCGGGGGCGCCGGGCGGGACATGTCAAGCTGAAGGGGTGAGTGAGTTCGCCGAGATCGTTGACCGGGCCTTCGGGGCCGCGCTGTACGCCCAGGACGATGCCGGGCTCGATACCGGCGCCTCGGTGCTCGCCGCCGACGGCGGACGGTGGGCCGGCGTCGGGCGGGAGCTGCTCGCGCGCGGGGAGGCGTACGTACGGCAGGCCTGGGAGCGGGGCTGGCAGCCCGCCGACGTGCTCCGCCTGGTCCGCCGCGACCTGGAGGAACTCCACCTGCGGATCACCGACGACATGATCGCCGCCGAGGCCCGCCGCTACGCCCGGCTCCCCGAGCGGTGGACCGACGCCGAGGTCTGGTGGGGCGAGGACGACGCGTACGCCGAGCAGCTCGCGCGCCGCGCCAAGGCGGACCGGTTCACGCTGTCCACCGCCGTACTGGAGGTGTTCCGGCTGCTGATCCGGCTGCCCTCCATCGAGCCCGTCGCCCCGCTCCCCGGAGACCCCGCCGACGCCCTCGCCGAGCACGCGCACATCGAGCCCCGCATGCTCGGCCGCATCCGCGCGCTGCTGGCGAAGGCGGAGGCGACCACCTTCCCCGACGAGGCGGAGGCACTCAGCGCGAAGGCGCAGGAACTGATGGCCCGCCACACCGTGGACGAGGCGCTGCTCGCCGCTCGCGGCGGGGGCCGCAAGCAGGTGCCCGGCGCCTGCCGGATCGGGGTCGAGCCCCCGTACGAGGAGGCCAAGGCGGTGCTGCTGGACGCGGTGGCGACGGCCAACCGCTGCCGGGCGGTGTGGAACAGCGGCTTCGAGTTCTCCACGGTGGTGGGCTTCGAGAGCGACCTGGAGGCGGTGGAGCTGCTCCACACCTCGCTGCTCGTGCAGGGCACGGCGGCGATGACCCGCGCCGAGGCGGCGCAGCGGGCCGGCGGACGCAAGCGGACCAAGACCTTCCGGCAGTCCTTCCTGCTGGCCTACGCCAGCCGCCTCGGGCGGCGCCTCGCGGAGACCGCCGAGCACACGGCCACCGAGGCACCGGACAACCTGCCCGCGCTGGTGGCCCGGGACGTCGCGGTCACCTCCCGGGCGGAGGAGATGTTCCCCCGGACCACGACGACCCGGCTGCGCGGCGCCACCGACCACGCGGGCTGGGAGGACGGCACGGCGGCCGCCGACGCCGCCCACGTGGGCGGCGTCGGACGGGGTCGCCCGGCGCTCCCGTAGGCGGGGCGGCGGAGGACGCGGTCGCCCGGCGCTCCCCTAGGCGGGGCGGCGGAGGACGGGGACGCCCCGCGCTCCCCTAGGCGGCCGGTCCCTCCGGACGGGTGTCCTCGCCGCGCATGGCGCGGGCCTCCGACTTCAGGATGCGCGCCGACTTCCCCAGGGAACGGGCCATGTCCGGCAGCTTCTTCGAGCCGAACACGAGCAGGCACACCACCAGGACGATCACGAGGTGCCAGGGTTCGAGGCCATTGCGGAGCATGTGCGTACCCATCTTTCGGACGGCGGCCGGACCACGACCGGATGATGATCCGTCCCATGGAACCGTCGGACAAGGGATCCGCACAAACCTGAAGAAACCCTGAAAACCGTTACGCTCGACGCCATGAGCTGGCTCCGGGCGCTGAGGGACACGGCCCGCTCGGGCGTGAAGGTCGAACGGACCCGGCTGGAGCCCCTCGTCGCACTCCGGGCCGCCCTCGGGCTCGCGCTCGTCATCGGCTTCGGGCTGGCCTTCCTCGGGCCGGGCGCGGCCGCGAGTTCCGCGTTCGGCGCCTTCATGGCCGCCATCGCCAGCTTCCAGCAGAGCTGGCGCCCGCGCCCGGTGCTGGCCCTCGCCTCCGGGCTGACCCTGGCCGTCTCCACCTTCGTGGGCTACCTGGTCGGCTCCTCGCACACCGGGCTCTTCCTCCTCCTGCTCGCCGTCTGGTCGTTCGCGGCGGGGCTGCTGTGGGCGGCCGGTCCCACCGCCGGGATCATCGCCTCCGGCAACGTCGCGATCATGCTGGTCACCGTCACCCTGCCGACCTCCGTCCCGCAGGCCGCCGGGCACGCCGCGGTGATCGCCGCCGGCGGGGTGGTCCAGGCGCTGCTGATCGTGCTGTTCCCGGTCCGCCGCTGGGGTCCCCAGCGCGACGCCCTGGCCGACGCGCTGGCCGCCGAGGCCGACTACGCCCGCCGCCTGCGCCAGGACCCGGCCGCCTCCTTCGACCCCGCGCCGCTGATGAAGGCGCGGGCGGCGGCCGCCGTCACCGTCCGCCAGGCCCGGCGGCGGCCCGCCGAGCTGCACGGGGCGCGGGGGCTCGCCGAGCGGATCCGGCCCGTGCTGGCCTCCCTCGCCGACCCGGCCGTCGGGGCGCCCGCCGAGGGGCCGGGCCGGGACCGGGTGCGGGAGCTGCTCGCCGCCGCCGCGACGGTGCTGGACGCCGCCGCCCGCGCGATCCGGCACGGGGACCCCGTACGGCTGCCCGCGCCGGCCCTGTCCGTGCTGAAGGCCCCCGACCTGCCCGACGTGCTCCGGGGGGCGCCGCTGCGGGCCGCGCGGCGGCTGGCCGCGCTGCTGGAGGACGTGCTGGAGACGGCCGAGCCGGGAACGGGCCGCACCGCCGACCCCGCCGAGTCGATGCTGCGGCCGACCCTGCCGGGGCTGGTGCCGGTGGTGCTGAAGGCCGTACGGGCCGAGCTGCGGCCGGGGTCGCCGATCCTGCGGCACGCCGTACGGGTGACGGCCGTGGCCTGCGCGGGGTACCTGATCGGGCACGCGCTGCCGTTCGGGCACGCGTACTGGGCGCCGATGGCCTCGGTGATGGTGATGCGGCCCGACTTCACCCAGACCTGGTCCCGGGCCGTCGCCCGCTTCGCCGGCACCCTGATCGGGGTCGGTGTCGCCACCGCGATCGTGCAGCTGGCGCAGCCCGGGATGTGGCTGTCGGGCCTGCTCGCCGTGGTCAGCGCGGGCCTGATGTACGTGCTGATGCGCACCGGGTACGCCGTCGCGCAGGTCTTCGTCTCGGCCTACGTCGTCTTCCTGCTCGGCATGGGCGGCGTCCGCTGGGACCAGACCGTCCCCGACCGGATCGCCCTGACCCTGGTCGGCGGGGTCCTCGCGATGGTGGCGTACGCCGTCTACCCGGCCTGGGAGACCCCGCGGCTGCGGACCCGCCTCGCCGACTGGCTGGCCGCCGCCGGACGGTACGCGGCCGCCGTGCTGGGCCAGTACGCCGACCCGGCCGGGGCCCGGCGCGCCGACGTCCGGGAGACCCTGCTGGAGACCCGTGACGCCCGGATCGCCTGGCAGGAGGCCCTCGTACGGGCGGAGGGGGAGCCGGTGCGCCACCGGGGGCTGTCCCGTGCGGCCGCCGACGGGGCGGGGGACGCCCTGGCGGCGCTGGGCCGCCACGCGATGCTGCTGGAGGCCCACATCCCGGACCGGGCCCACGATCCGGTGCCGGGGGCGGCGGAGCTGGCCCGGGCCCTGAGCGAGGCGACCGAGGCGGGCGCGAAGGCGGTGCGCGAGCGCCGGGTCCCGGAGTGGGACGGGGTCCGCGGCCTGCTGCCCGAGGGGGACAGCCCGGGATCGGCCGTGCTGCGGGGGGCCGCGGAGCAGCTGCTGGAGGCGCTGGACGAGGTGTCCGAGGCGCTCGGGCCCTGAAAAGTGATCAACGGTGACGGTCCGGGTACCGCGCGTGCACGTGCATCTGCCCATGCATGCGCTGGTGAACACAGCTATGATCCGGTGCAGTTGACATCTGCACTATCGGGGGCTTCCTGTGGACCACGCGTACAACGGGATGGCAGCTGCAGAACTCGCTTCCTTGTATGAGCTGACCTGGCAGAAGAGCAGACACAGCAACTCGCAGGGATCCTGCGTGGAGTTCGCCAAACTGCCCGGCGGCGACGTCGCCATGCGCAATTCGCGCTTTCCCGACGGGCCGGCGCTCGTGTACACACCGGCCGAGATAGAGGCGCTGCTGCTGGGCGTCAAGGACGGCGAGTTCGATCATCTGATCGGCTGACGGAACAGCGACGGAACAGCGCACTCGATCAAGCCATGCACGTGCACTGGCCGGGACTGATCGAAATGATCAACCCCGGCCAGTTGTCCTGTCTGTGACGTTCCGTCCCCCGTTTGTGCGAACCTGCCAGAACGGTCAGTCCTGGAGCATGAACAGCGCCCAGACCACCTTGCCGGTCAGCCGCCCCGCGAGCGGGTGCCAGCCCCAGTTGTCGCTGTAGGCGTCCACGAGGAACAGCCCGCGCCCCGATTCCAGGTCGCAGTTCTGGTCCGTCCGCTCCGGTACGAAGGTGCCGCCCGGCCGTTCCTCGCTGGGATCGCGCACCGCGCACACCAGGCGGGTGCTCCACCGCATCAGGTGCAGCCGTACGGAGCCCTCCGGCTCCCCGGCGCTGCCGCGCGCCTCGTCCGGCAGGGCATGGCGAAGCGCGTTGGTGACGAGTTCGGAGACGACCAGCGAGACGTCGTCGAAGCGGCCGTCCAGGTCCCATTGGGACAGCGTCGACCGGGTGAACGAACGGGCGCCGCGCACCGCCTCGAACCGGGCGGGCAGAGCGCACGACGCGGACCCGGAGACAGCCGTGGGGTCGACCGGGGGCAGCCCCTGCCGTAACGGCTCGAGCATGGTCGATCCATTCGTCCCCATGCGAGGCACTCCCGGGATTCGCGGACGAAGCGGCGGCTTTGTCCAAAGAGAACTGCGGGGTGGGTCCGGCGCCGGCGCGAAGAGCACGCAGGTGCGCGAGACCATCGTTCCGAATGGCGCAGCCGGATGCAAGGGCAGATGCACGTGCACGCGCCGGACCTGTCCACTCCCGTGACGGTTCTTGCTCATTTCTTCCTACGCATACTTACGGACTTCTTTTCCGGGGCGCCGGATTCCGTTACAGAACGAGTACGGTCCGATGCGTTTTGGTGGCAGACTGCGGCACCGGGGTACGGGGGCCCACGACGCACACGCACATTGCGATGGGGAGGGCAGGACTAGTGACCGCAGAAGCCAGCGGTTCCGTGGTGCGCCGCATCCTCCTGGGCTCGCAGCTCAGGCGACTCCGAGAATCCCGCGGCATCACCCGTGAGGCGGCCGGCTACTCGATCCGCGCATCCGAATCGAAGATCAGCCGCTTGGAGTTGGGAAGGGTGAGCTTCAAGGCCAGGGACGTCGAGGACCTCCTGACGCTCTACGGGGTCACGGACGGCGCGGAGCGGGAGTCCCTGCTGGGGCTGGTCCGCGAGGCCAACGCGGCGGGCTGGTGGCACAGTTACGGCGACGTGCTGCCCGGATGGTTCCAGACGTACGTCGGCCTGGAGGGCGCGGCCTCGCTCATCCGCATCTACGAGGTGCAGTTCATCCACGGCCTGCTGCAGACCGAGGCGTACGCGCACGCCGTCGTCCAGCGCGGCATGCCCGGCGCGGGCGCCGCCGAGATCGACCGACGCGTCGCCCTGCGCCTGGAGCGCCAGAAGGTCCTCGTCTCCGAGAACGCGCCGGTCTTCCACGCCGTCCTCGACGAGGCCGCGCTGCGCCGCCCCTACGGCGACCGCGACGTGATGCGCGGTCAGCTGGAACACCTCATCGAGATCAGCCAGCGGCCCAACGTGCAGCTCCAGGTGATGCCCTTCTCCTTCGGCGGACACGCGGGGGAGAGCGGAGCCTTCACCCTGCTGCGCTTCCCCGAGTCCGACCTGCAGGACATCGTCTATCTGGAACAGCTCACCAGCGCTCTCTACCTGGACAAAGAAGAGGAAGTGGGGCAGTACTCGCGGGCGATGGAGCGGCTCCAGGCCGATTGCCCCGATCCCGACCGGACCCGGGATCTCCTGCGCGGACTGCTCCAACTGTCTTGAACCGCACGTACTATGACGTCTGATCAGTGCATGACGACCGATCGGTCTCCGGTGCAGCGCACGGGTGCGCGCTCGCAGTAAGGGATGGCATGTCCATATTCACCGACCTGGCTCACCAGTACATCGACGGCGAATGGCTGGCCGGCACCGGTTCGTGGGACATCATCGACGTCAACCCGTACAACGGGGAGAAGCTCGCGGCCATCACCGTGGCCACCGTCGAGCAGGTGGACCGGGCCTACCGCGCGGCCGAGCGGGCACAGCGGGACTGGGCGGCCACCAGCCCCTACGCGAGACGCGCCGTCCTCGAACGCGCCCTGCGCATCACCGAGGAGCGCCACAAGGAGATCGTCGAGGCGATGATCGACGAGCTCGGCGGGACCCGTCCCAAGGCCGAGTACGAGGTCCACCTCGCGATGGAGTTCCTGCGCGAGGCGATCCAGCTGGCGGTCCGCCCCGAGGGCCGCATCCTGCCCTCGCCGGTCGCGGGCAAGGAGAACCGCGTCCAGCGCCTCCCCGTCGGCGTCGTCGCCGTGATCAGCCCCTTCAACTTCCCGCTCCTGGTCACCCTGAAGTCCGTCGCCCCGGCGCTGGCCCTGGGCAACGCGGTCGTGATCAAGCCGAACCAGAACGCCCCGGTGGCGGGCGGCGGGATCATCGCCAAGATCTTCGAGGACGCGGGCCTGCCGGCCGGACTCCTCAACGTGCTGGTCACGGACATCGCCGAGATAGGCGACGCGATCCTCACCCACCCCGTCCCGAAGGTCATCTCCTTCGCCGGATCCGACCGCACCGGCCGGCACGTCGGCTCCGTCGCCGCCCGCCACTTCAAGCGGACCGTCCTGGAGCTGAGCGGCAACAGCGCCCTGGTCGTCCTCGACGACGCCGACGTCGACTACGCCGTGGACGCGGCCGTCTTCAGCCGCTTCGTCTTCCAGGGCCAGGTCTGCATGGCCGCCAACCGGATCCTCGTCGACGCCTCGCTGGCCGAGGAGTTCACGGAGAAGTTCACCGCCCGGGTCCGCGCCCTGAAGACCGGCGACCCGCGCGAGGCCGACACCCACATCGGCCCCCTGATCAACTCCTTCCAGGCCGACGCCCTGACCACCCTCGTGGACCGCGCCGTCGAGTCCGGCGCCCAGGCGCTCGTACGGGGGTCTACGCGCGGAAACCTGGTCGAGCCGACCGTCCTGGCCGGACTCCCCGAGGACTCCCCGCTGCTCGGCCAGGAGATCTTCGGCCCCGTGGCCCTGCTGGTGGTCTTCGACGGCGAGGAAGAGGCCGTACGCCTGACCAACGCCACCCCGTACGGGCTGAGCGGGGCCGTGCACACCCGGGACGTGGAACGCGGCGTCCGCTTCGCCCAGCGCATCGAGACCGGCATGATCCACGTCAACGACTCCACCATCGGGGACGAGCCGCTGACCGCCTTCGGCGGCGAGAAGGCCTCGGGCCTCGGCCGGCTGGGCGGCGAGGCCACGGTCGAGGCCTTCACCACCCAGAAGTGGATCTCGGTCCAGCACGGCCGGACGAACTTCCCGTTCTGAACTTCCCGTTCCAGGGGTGGGGATCTAGGACAGAATCCGACCGCAATGATCCGTAGCGTTGGTCCCGTCAGCAGGAAACGGCAAGCGGGACGCGAAAGCACCCCTACGGAAAGGCGGTCGGTCATGCCTCACCCCACCGAGGAGATCCACGGAGACGAGCGAGGGACGCTGCTCCTCTTCGTCGAGGACCAGCGCGCGGCGATCTGCCGGGCGGCGGAGGGCGTCACGGAGGAGCAGGCCGCGAGCCGCCCCACCGTGAGCGAGCTCTCCCTGTCCGGGCTCGTCAAGCACGCGGCCGAGGTGGAGCTCAACTGGCTCCGCATGGCCCAGCGGCGGCCGAACGAACACGGGCGCGCCCCCGAGGCCTGGCACGAGGGCTTCCGCCTGTCCGAGGGGGAGACCCTCGCCTCCGCCCTCGCCTTCTGGGACGGGGTGAAGAAGGAGACGGCCGACTACGTCGCCTCCGTGCCCAGCCTCGACGACTCCTTCCCGCTCCCGCCGGCGCCGTGGTTCCCCGACGCCGAGGTCTCGGTCCGCTGGATGCTCCTGCACCTGGTGCGCGAGTTCGCCCGGCACGCGGGCCACGCCGACATCCTCCGGGAGACCCTGGACGGCACGAAGGCGATGGGCTAGCCCGACACGGCCCGGCCGGCGGGACTTGCACCTCACGTGACGTGAGGAGCCACAGTGAGGGGCGTACTCAACCAGAGGAGCGGGAAGCGATGGGCTACCCAGTGGGCCGGGTCGCCGGTTTCGCCGGAGTGACGGTGCGCACGCTGCACCACTACGACGAGATCGGCCTGCTCTCCCCGAGCGGCCGCAGCCCGGCGGGACACCGGCGGTACGACGACGCCGACCTCGACCGGCTGCAGCGGATCCTGTTCTACCGGGAGCTCGGCTTCCCGCTCGAAGAGGTCTCGGTCCTGCTGGACGATCCGGAATCGGACCCGAGGGAGCACCTGCGCCGGCAGCACGCCCTCCTGTCCGAACGGATCGCCCGGCTCCAGCAGATGGCCAGGGCCGTCGAGCGCGCCATGGAGGCGAAGAAGATGGGCATCAACCTCACGCCAGAGGAGAGGTTCGAGGTCTTCGGGGACAAGGACCCCGGGCGGTACGCCGAGGAGGCCGAGCAGCGGTGGGGCCACACCGACACCTACGCGGAGTCGCAGCGCCGGGCCGCCTCGTACACCAAGGACGACTGGAAGCGGATGCAGGACGAGGCCGCCGCCTGGAGCGCCCGGTACGCGGCGCTGATGGAGTCCGGGGAGTCCCCGGAGGGCGAGGCGGCCATGGACATGGCCGAGGAGCACCGGCTGCACATCACGAAGTGGTTCTACGACTGCCCGTACGAGATGCACACCTGTCTCGGTGAGATGTACGTGTCGGACGAGCGCTTCAAGGCCTTCTACGACGCGATGCGGCCGGGTCTCTCCGAGCACCTGCGGGACGCGATCACGGCCAACGGCGTGCGCAAGGTGTAACCGTCCCGTCGCCGTACGGTGGCCGCGAGCTTGCTCACACGACCCCCACCGGGCCTGGAACCCGGTGGGGGTCGTGTGCGTTGATAATTGAGACCCTGTCTCGTCGCCCCCCACCGCCGACACCCCCCTGATCCAGGAGAGCCCGGAACTCGTGTACACGCTTGCGCTCGGCCCTGAGTGGCTGTCCCCGGAGTATCTGATCGGGCATTTCGGCCTGATCGGCATCCTGGTCATCGTCTTCGCGGAATCGGGCCTCTTCGCGTTCCTGCCCGGCGACTCCCTGCTCTTCACGGCGGGCCTGTTCGTCGCGAGCGGCGACATCAGCCAGCCCCTGTGGATGGTCTGCGCGATGATCGTGGCCGCCGCGATCATCGGCGACCAGGTGGGCTACCTGATCGGCAAGTACTTCGGCCCGAAGCTCTTCAACCGGCCGAACAGCAGGGTCTTCAAGCGGGAGAACCTGGACGCCGCGCACGACTTCATGGACAAGCACGGCCCCAAGGCGATCGTGCTCGCCCGCTTCGTGCCGATCATCCGCACCTTCGCGCCGATGGTCGCGGGCGCCGGCGCGATGAAGTACCGCACCTTCCTGACGTACAACGTCATCGGCGGCATCGCGTGGGGCGCGGGCGTCACCTGCCTCGGCTACCAGCTGGGCCAGTTCGACGTCATCAAGGACAACGTCGAGACGATCTTCATCGGCATCGTGCTGATCTCCGTCATCCCGGTGATCTTCGAGGTGCTCAAGGCCCGCAAGAACAAGGCGAAGGCCGTCGCGGAGGCCCCCGCCGCCCCGTACGGCGCCCCGGAGGACCCGCAGGCCCCCGGGCAGCGCGGGCGGCACGCCAAGCGCTAGACGGCCCGTACGGACCCGTACGGTCCCTCGTACGCCCCGGAGACCAGGTGTCCCCGGGGCGTTCGCGTACCCGGGGGAGGGCGGAGCCGGGGTCAGAAGCCGCGGGTGCGCTTCGCCGCCCGGCGCTTGGCCGCGCTCTGGGCGCCCGGGATCCGCATGAAGAGCCGGGAGGTCTCCGACCCCAGGTTCACCCCGACGGCGATGGCCAGGGCGATGGCGGCGGCGGTGGTGAGCGAGGCCAGTCCCGCGTCGAGGCGGTTCTCGGCGATCGAGAGCAGCCCGAAGTACGTCGCCGAGCCCGGCAGCAGCGGCCCGATCGCGGCCGTCACGTACGGCAGGGCAGAGGCGAAGCGGTAGCGGGAGAAGAGCTGCCCGAACAGGCCGACCAGCCCGGCCGCGATGGCCGTGGACGGTACGGGGGGCAGCTCGGCGGCCCGCAGCGCGCCGAAGGTGACCCAGGCGACGCCGCCGTTCAGGGTCACGATCGCCACCGTGGACCACTCCTGCTGGAGCAGGATCGCGAAGGTGAACACCAGGACCATCGAGGCCAGGATCTGGATCACCGGCCGGCTCGGGATCTGGAGCACCTCGTCCGGGTTCGGCTGGGCGCCGAACTGCAGGCCCACGTAGATCACCACGAGGACGCCCACGATGATCCCGATGAAGAGGTACATGACCTCCAGCAGCCGGGCCGACGCGGTGATGTAGAAGCCGGTCAGGCCGTCCTGCACGGCCGCGACCAGGGCCCGTCCGGGCAGCAGGGCGAAGAGCCCGCCGGTGATCACGGCGGAGGCGCGGACGTCGATCTCGGCGATCTTCAGGGCCACGCCGATCGCGGCAGGCGGCATCGCCGCCACCACGAACTGGTAGAACTCCGGCAGCCCGCGCCCGGCGCACAACCAGGCCAGCCGGTCGCCGAGGACGGCGCCGAGGGCCGCGCAGAAGAAGACGGTGACCCCGCCGCCGACCAGGACGGAGGCGGCCCCGGCCAGCAGCCCGGCGGCGGCGGTGAGCACCCAGGTCGAGTACGGGTGGCGGTTGCGGCGGATCTCGGCGAGGCGGCGGTAGGCCTCCTCCAGGGAGATCTCCACCTCGTGCGCGCTGATGTCGTCCACCAGCCGGAAGACGGCGGCCAGCCGGGTGTAGTCCGTACCGCGCCGGCGGACGGTGCGGCTCGCGGAGACGGGGTCGTCCACCAGGGAGGGCTGGTGGGTGATCGACAGCAGGGTGAAGGTGACGGTGGGCTCGCAGCGGTCCAGCCCGTAGGAGCGGGCCACCGCGAACATCGCGGCCTCCACGTCCTCGGCGCCCTCGCCGCCCGCGAGCAGCAGCTCGCCGATGCGCAGGGTGAGGTCGAGCACGCGGCCCACGGCGGGGCCGCTCTCGCTCTGCTTCTGCACCGGCTCGGCCACCGGGCGCACGTCCACCGGCATGCGCAGCATCGTGCGCATCCGGTCCTGCCAGGGCGATTCCTTCATCCGGGACACGGGGAAGCCGCCGCCGGGGGTGTACGCGGGCGGGGAGTGCTGGGCGCTGTACGTCGCCGGGGCGGCGAAAGCGGAACCCTCGGGCTCGGCGGGGTGCGCCGCCATGCCGTCGGGGACGGCGAACTCGGAGGTCGGCTGATCCTCTTCCGGAGCCTCCGGTTCCATCCCGGGCGGCGGAGTGAAGGCGCTGTGCGCCTCGTCCGACTTCGGCTTCCGGTCCTCGACCCCGGATCCTTCGGCCTCCGCCACTCGTCCTCCCCTGCTGGCCAGCCTCGTACCAGTATGCGGAATCGTTTACTCCCCCAGCACGCCCAGCCTCGCCCGGGGGCACCTCCCAGCGGTAGCTGGGGGAGTTTGAGGAGCGGGGTCCGGGGCGGAGC
>NZ_JBHWBP010000243.1:0-11633 GCF_042735575.1 Streptomyces sp. NPDC059564
TTTTTTATTCCGCCCGGGGGGGGGGCGGGTGGGCAACGCGGCCGGGCGGGGCCTCAACCCGTTCCGCGCCGCCCCGCCCCCCGGGGGGGGGGGGGCCGGGGCCCCCCCGGGCACTACGGCGACGGCACGGTCACGAAGCGACGGTGCCGGCGAGCAGCCCCTCGGTGACGGCCGCGGCGACCTGCCCCAGATGTTCGTTGAGGTAGAAGTGCCCTCCGGAGAAGACCTTCAGGGCGAACTCGCCGCTGGTGTGCTCCCGCCACGCCCCGGCCTCCCGGACCGTCACCATCGGGTCGCTGTCCCCGGTCAGGGCGGTCACCGGAACGGTCAGCGGCTCTCCTCCGCGCCAGCTGTACGTACCGAGGGCCCGGTAGTCGGCCAGCAGCGCCGGCAGCACCATCTCCAGGATCTCGGGGTTGTCGAGCATCGCCTGATCGGTGCCGCCCAGCCTGCGCACCTCGGCCAGCACCTGGGCGTCGTCGTAGTCCTGGTAGTGGGCGCTGGTCCGGGGGCCCGGCGCGTCCCGGCCGGAGAGGAACAGCCGCTGGGGGCCGGGCAGCCCGCGCCCGGCCAGCAGCCGGGCCGTCTCGAACGCGATGAGCGCGCCCATGCTGTGGCCGAACAGGGCGTACGGCCGTCCGGGGTCCGCGGCCAGCTCCTCGGCCAGTTCCCCGGCCACCGCCTCGATGAGCGGGTCCAGGGCCGTGAACGGTGCCTCGCGGTACCGGTCCTGACGCCCCGGGTACTGCACGGACACCACGTCGAAGTCCGCGGGCAGCGTACGCGCCAGGTGCGTGTACGCCGTCGCGGAGCCCCCCGCGTGCGGGAAGCACACGAGCCGCGGACCGTTCCCCGCGGCCGTGGTGAAGCGCCGGAACCAGGTGCTGCTCACTGGTGGTGTGTCCTTTCGTCGGTGGCGCTCGGATCAGACCGTCGCCGGCGACAGCGTCTGCGGCCCCGGTATCCGGAGGGATTCCACGCCCCCGAAGGCGCGCGCGAGGTCCAGTTCGGACTCCAGCACCCCGGCCAGCCGGCGGACGCCCTCGCGGATCCGCTCCGGCGTCGGGTAGCAGTACGACAACCGCATCTGGCGGCTGCCGAGCCCGTCCGTGTAGAAGCCGGTGCCCGACGCGTACGCCACCCGGGCGGCCACCGCGCGCGGCAGCATCGCCTTCGTGTCCACGCCCTCCGGCACCGTCACCCACACGTAGAACCCGCCGTCCGGCCTCGTCCACGTACAGCCCGGCGGCAGGTACCGCTCCAGCGCCGACAGCATCGCGTCGCGGCGCTCGCGGTAGATGTTCCGGAACGTGCCGATCTGGCCCTTCCAGTCCTGCGTGGCCAGGTAGCGGGACACGATCATCTGGTTCAGCGTGGGCGGGCACAGCGTCGCCGACTCCGTGGCCAGCACCAGCTTCTCCCGCACCGCGCGCGGCGCCAGCACCCAGCCGACCCGCAGGCCGGAGGCGAACGTCTTGGAGAACGAACCCAGGTACACCACGTTGTCCGGGTCCAGGGAGCGCAGCGCCGGATGGGTCTGGCCGTCGAAGCCGAGCAGGCCGTACGGGTTGTCCTCGACCACCAGCACGTCGTACGTGCGGCAGATCTCCAGGATCTCCGCCCGCCGCTCGACCGCCAGCGTCACACCGGCCGGGTTGTGGAAGTTCGGGATCGTGTACAGCAGTTTCACGCGCTGCCCGGCGTCCCGGGCCTGCCGCAGTGCCGCCCGCAGCCCCTCCGGCACCAGGCCGTGCTCGTCCATCTCCACGTGCACGACCTGCGCCTGGTACGCGGCGAACGAGCCCAGCGCGCCGACGTACGAGGGGCCCTCGGCCACCACCACGTCACCCGGGTCGCAGAACAGCCGGGCCACCAGGTCGAGGCCCATCTGCGAACCGACCGTCACCACGACGTCGTCCGGGTGCGCCCGGATGCCCTCCAGCGCCATCACGTCGCATATCTGCTCCCGCAGCAGCGGCAGTCCGTGCGCCGACGCGTACTGCAGGGCCGTCAGGCCGTCCTCCGCGATGATCTGCGCGACCTGCGTCGAGAGCGTCTCCAGCGGCAGCGCGGCCAGGTTCGGCATGCCGCCGGCCAGCGAGACCACCTCCGGCCTGCTGGCGACGGCGAACAGCGCCCGGATCTCCGAGGCCGTCATGCCCGCCGTGCGCGCGGCGTACCGGTCGAGGTGCGGGTCGGGGCTGTTGCGGCCCCTCCGCGGCGTGGTGGGGATGTTCTCGATCATGAAGGCGACACCCGGGGCTCGGTGGACAAGGTCACTTGTGTGGTGGGACCGCAGCCCGTGCAGCACCTGCTCGAACATCGTCCAGTCCTTGCCCGCCAGCTTGAGCGCCGCCGCTTGGGACCCGCTCAAGATCTCCTCGTAGCCGGCCGGGAAACGAACGGGGCGGCGTACGCCGACGTGGTGTCGGAGTGCGCCGCCCTGGGACGAGACGGTGTGCGGGGGGTGACCCGCGCTGTCATGCCCTTTACTTCGGGTCGCTGTTGAACTTCGACGCCGACCAGAAGTAGCCGAGCACCGCGAGACCCAGGCACCAGGCGACCGCGAGCCACCCGTTGTTGCCGATCTCGCTGCCGAGCAGCAGCCCGCGGAGGGTTTCGATCGCGGGGGTGAAGGGCTGGTACTCGGCGATCGGCTGGAACCAGCCGGGCATGGACTCGGTGGGGGTGAAGGCGCTGGAGAGCAGCGGCAGGAGGATCAGCGGCATGGCGTTGTTGCTCGCGGCTTCGGCGGTGGGGCTGACGAGGCCCATGCCGACCGCGATCCAGGTGAGGGCCAGGGCGAAGAGGACGAGCAGTCCGAACGCCGCCAGCCATTCCAGGACGGTCGCGTCCGTGGAGCGGAAGCCGATGGCCACGGCGACGGCGCCCACGAGCACCACGCTCATGATCGACTGCAGCACGCTGCCGATGACGTGCCCGACGAGGACCGACGGGCGGTGGATCGCCATCGTGCGGAAGCGGGCGATGATGCCTTCGCTCATGTCGTTGGAGACGGACACCGCGGTGCCGATCACCGTGCTGCCGATGGTCATGAGGAGCAGGCCGGGGACGAGGTAGGCGATGTACGCGGAGCGGTCGGGGGCGCCGCCGGTGATGCCCGCGCTCATCGTGTCGCCGAAGATGTAGACGAAGAGCAGCAGCAGCATGATCGGCGTGAGCAGCAGGTTCAGGGTGAGCGACGGGTAGCGCCGCGCGTGCAGCAGGTTGCGCCGCAGCATCGTGGACGAGTCGCGCACGGCGAGGGAGAGGGAGCTCATCGGACGGTCTCCTTGGGCTGGCTGGCCTGGCTGGGCACGGTGGTGTCGCCGGTGAGGGCGAAGAACACGTCGTCGAGGTCGGGGGTGTGCACGGTCAGCTCGTCGGCCTCGATGCCGGCCGAGTCCAGCCGGTCGAGGACGGAGCGCAGTTCGCGCTGGCTGCCGTCGCTGGGGATCTTCAGGGACAGCGCCTCGTCGTCCCGGCTCGCCTCGTGCAGGGCGGAGGCGGCGGACCGGTACGCGGACGGGTCGGTGAAGCGGAGCCGGACGTGGCCGCCGGGGATGAGCCGCTTCAGCTCGTCGGCGGTCCCCTCGGCGGCGATCCTGCCGTCGTTGAGCACGGCGATCCGGTCGGCGAGCTCGTCGGCCTCCTCCAGGTACTGCGTGGTGAGGAAGACGGTGACGCCCCCCGCGACGAGGCCGCGGATGATCTGCCACATGGTGTGGCGGGAGCGGGGGTCGAGGCCGGTGGTCGGTTCGTCGAGGAAGATGATCCGCGGGTTGCCGACCAGCGTCATGGCGATGTCGAGGCGCCGCTTCATGCCGCCCGAGTAGGTGGAGGCGGGCTTCTTCGCGGCCTCCACCAGGTCGAAGCGCTCGAGGAGTTCGGCGGCGACCCGCCGCCCCTCGCTCTTGGACAGGTGGTGCAGGTCGGCCATCAGGAGCATGTTCTCCTCGCCGGTGATCAGCCCGTCGACCGCGGAGAACTGCCCGGTCACGCCGATCACCCTGCGGACGGCCTGCGGGTCGGCGGCGAGGTCCTGGCCGCCGACGTGGATCTCGCCGGCGTCGGCGGTGATGAGCGTGGAGAGGATCTTGACGGCGGTCGTCTTGCCGGCGCCGTTCGGGCCGAGCAGTGCGAAGACGGTGCCGGTGGGGACGTTCAGGTCGACGCCGTCGAGCACGACCTTGTCGCCGTAGGACTTGCGCAGCCCGTTCGCCGCGATGGCCAGGTTGGTCATGAGGGGTGCTCCTTTAGAGGCTGCGGGCGGTGATGTCGCCGAAGGCGGTGGTCGCGTGGATGTTCAAGGCGGCGTCGCCGCCGTTGTTCTGGAGCGCGTTGTTGATGCGGCCGGAGGAGGTGCCGGCGTCCAGGGAGGCGGAGACACCGCGGGCGGCGCCGATCGACAGGTCGCCGGCCTCGGTGCGCAGCGTGACCTTGCCGCCCGTGGCCTCGGCGATCTCGATGTCGCCCTTCTGGGTGCTGATCTCGGCGGAGCCGCCCAGACGGCCGACCGAGATGTCGCCGGCGAGGAGGGTGAGGCGGGCGCCCGCGGTCTCGTCGAGCGTGACCGAACCCTCGGCGCCCTCGTAGGTGACGTCGCCGAGCCGTCCGGTGCCGCGGAACTCGGCGCTGGCCGCCTTCGCCTCGACGCGGGAGCCGGCGGGCAGCTGGACGGTCACCTCGAGGGATCCGGTGGTGCCGACGAGCCGGTTCTTCGCCGACGAGGTCTCGATGCGCAGGACACCGTCGCGGTAGTCGACCGTGGTCAGTTCCGCGGCCTTCACGTCGCGGCTCTTCGAGGCGTCCGCGGGCAGGACCTCGACCGAGGCGCCGGCCCCGTCGGCGGCGATGAGGCGGATGCGTCCGGCGGGGATGTCCAGGACGAGGGAGACGGGGGTGGCGGTGTCGAACTTCTGCATCGTGTTCTCCTGTGACTCGTTGTTTCCGATGACCAAAACGCTACGTTGCATTCATAGGTCTGGCAACAACCTCGTTGCGTGTGATTGCCATAACCGCAGGTAGGGGCAGGGATTTCGTTGCAATGGTTTCGGATTTAATGCAACACTCCCCACCCCGCTCGTTGCAATAGACTGAGAGTGAACGCTATAGTGGATACACCACGCACCACGAAGGAGACCGCGATGCCGGGAGGCAGACTCACCCAGCAGGAACGTCAGCAGATCGGGCTGGGACTGGCCGACGGCCTCGCCTACGCGGAGATCGCCAGACGCCTCGACCGTCCGACCTCGACGATCACGCGTGAGGTGATGCGCAACGGCGGCCCCACCTCCTACCGCGCCGACCTCGCCCACCGCGCCACCGAACGCCGCGCCCACCGGCGCACGCAGACCGCGCCCCGGGCCGGCCGGGCGCCCGAGCAGGTCCACGGACGCGACGCCGAGGCCGTGCGCGAGTACGAGGAGACGTTCACCACCGTCCTCATGGCCTCGGGCATGCCCAAGATGATGTCCCGGGTGCTGGCCTGCCTCACGCTCACCGACTCCGGCAGCCTCACCGCGTCCGAACTCGTCCAGCGCCTCCAGGTCAGCCCGGCCTCCATCTCCAAGGCGATCGCGTTCCTCGACAGCCAGGGCCTGGTCCGCCGGGAACGCGACGAACGCCGCCGCGAGCGCTACGTCGTCGACGACGACATCTGGTACCAGTCGATGATGGCCAGCGCCCGCTCCACCGCCCAACTCGTCGAAACCACACGTCAAGGCGTCGCCATCCTCGGTCCCGACACCCAGGCCGCCCACCGCCTCGAGAACATCGCCCGTTTCCTCGACTTCGTCAGCGAAAGCATCGCCCGCGCCGCGGAGCAGGCCCGCGACATCCTCTACACGAAGGCCAAGCCGCCCTCGGACAGCACTGCCTGAGCGTGCGCCCCGGGAGGGTTCGTACCGGGGCGCACGTCGCGGAGGCTGCCGGGAAGGACCGGGTGGCCCTCCGGCCCGGCTCAGCGGATCAGTTCGCGCTCGCGCTGCGGGCGCGGGGCCGCAGCACCGCCGGCGGCCGTCCGGCGGTTCAGCTTCTCGCCCTCGACGTCCAGGTTCGGCAGCAGCCTGTCGAGCCACCTGGGCAGCCACCAGGCCGACTTGCCGAGCAGGGCGAACAGGGCCGGGACGATGGCCATGCGCACGACGAAGGCGTCGAAGAGGACGGCCGAGGCGAGGGCGAAGCCGATCATCTTGATCAGGTCGTTCGTTTCGGTGATGAAGCCGGAGAACACGCTGATCATGATGATCGCGGCCGCGCTGACCACCCGTCCGCCGTAGCGGAAGCCGGTCACGACGGCCTCACCGGGCTGCGCCCCGTGGACGTAGGCCTCGCGCATCCGGCTGACCAGGAAGACCTCGTAGTCCATCGCGAGGCCGAACACGACACCGATCATGAAGATCGGCATCGTGCTCATGACGGGGCCGGCCTCCTTGACGCCGAAGACGTCGGCGAGCCAGCCCCACTGGAAGACGGCGACCACGGCTCCGAGGGACGCGCTGACCGACAGCAGGAAGCCGAGGGCCGCCTTGAGCGGGACCAGGATCGAGCGGAAGACGAGGACCAGGAGGAGGAAGGCGAGGCCCACCACGAGCGCGAGGTACGGCACCAGGGCGTCGTCGAGGGTCTTGGAGAAGTCGATGAACATCGCGGTCTGGCCGGTCACGAGGATCTCGTCCGCGCCCGTGGCGGTCTCGATGCCGCCCACGCTGTGGCGGATGGAGCGGACCAGTTCCTCGGTGGCGTGGTCGGTGGGCCCGGTGCCCGGTACGAGGTTCAGGATCGCGGTGTCGTTCGCCGCGTTCGGCGCGGCCGGAGAGACGGACGCGACCCCGTCGAGCCCGGCCAGCGCCTTGCCGACGCCGGCGGCCGCGGCCCCGGCGTCCTTGGCGCTCACGGTGATCATCAGCGGTCCGTTGAAGCCGGGGCCGAAGGACTCCGACAGCATGTCGTACGCCTTGCGCTGCGTGGTGTCGGCGGCCATGGTGCCCTCACCGGGCAGCCCCAGTTCCAGGCTGGCGGCGGGCAGGGCGAGCGCGCCCAGTCCGACCACGCCGACGAGCAGGACGGCCACCGGGTGGCGCAGCACGTAACGGGCCCAGCGCGTACCCAGGTTGGGCTTCGTCCGGGCGGCTTCCTTCGCGGCCTTGCGCTGCTGGCGCGCGGAGAGCGGCTTGCCGGTGATCGCCTTGCGGTCGATGCGGCGGAGCACCTTGACGGGCGCGAAGCCGAGCAGGGCGGGGACGAAGGTGATCGCGATGAGCACGGCGACGGCGACGGTCCCCGCGGCGGCCATGCCCATCTTGGTGAGCATCGGGATGTTCGCCACGGCGAGTCCGGCGAGCGCGATGATGACGGTGAGGCCCGCGAAGACGACCGCCGATCCGGCGGTGCCGACGGCGCGTGCGGCGGCCTCCTGCCGCTTGTGGCCCTCGGCGATCTCGGTGCGGTAGCGGGAGATGATGAACAGGGCGTAGTCGATGCCGACGGCGAGCCCGATCATCATGGCCAGGGTCGAGGTGTTCGAGGACAGGCCGAGGGTGCTGCCGAGCGCGGTGATGCCGCTGATGCCCACACCGACGCCGATGAGGGCGGTCAGCAGGGGCATGCCGGCGGCGATCATCGAGCCGAAGGTGATCAGCAGGACCACGGCCGCGACGAGGACGCCGATGCCCTCGGCGCCGCCCACCGCAACGTCGATCTTGATGGCGTCACCGCCGGCCTCGACGGTCAGGCCCGTGCCGCGGGCCCTGTCGAACGCCTCCGTCAGCGCGTTGTGCTCCTCGTCGGTCAGCTGCGTGGCGGCGACCTTGTACGTCACGACCGCGTACGCGGTGGTGGAGTCCTTGCTGACGGCTCCGGGCAGATACGGGTCGGTGACCGCGACGACCCCCGGGGCCTTCGTCAGCTCGGAGACGAGCCCGGAGACCGCCGGCTTGCGCTCGGGACCGGAGATGGCCTGGCCCTCGGGCGCGCGGATGACCACCCGGGCGCTGGCTCCGTCGGCGCTCGCGGCCGGGAACTTCTCCTTGAGCAGGTCGAAGGCCTTCTGAGACTCGGTACCCGGCATCGAGAAGGTGTCGGCCGGGGGTGCGGGGGCCGAGGAGGCCGCAACCACGGCGCCCACGAGGACCAGTAGCCACAACAGTGCTGTCAAGCCACGCCTTCGGAACGCGAAACGGCCCAGTTTGTGGAGGAACGTTGCCATGGTGGGGGGACTCCCGTCAGGATCAAATGGCACCAAGACCCGGGGAGATCTGTGAACGCGACGCTTCTGCGCCACCCTCAAAACCCTTCCTGAGGCACGACAGAACCAGGCACCACTCAACCGGGCCGCATGCGCCGGACCGGAAAACCGGCACGCCGAAAGCCTGACGCGAGGCGCTAGAGCGGTGATCGCATCCTGATCGACCGATGGACGCCATAGCGTTCACTCTCAGTCTATTGCAACGGCTTGTTGCGTTAAACAAGAAATCATTGCAACGATTCCAGCCCTCTTACCTGCACAAATGCCACTCACACGCAACGCCGATGTTGCCACACCAGCAAATGCAACGTAGCGTTTTGGTCATCGGAAACAACGAGTGGCAGGAGAGCACGATGCAGAAGTTCGACACCCCCGCCCCGGTCTCGGTCGTCCTGGACGTCCCCGCGGGACGCATCCGCTTCATCGCCGCCGACCGGACCAGCACCACGGTCGAGGTCCTGCCCGCCAACCCCTCCAAGAGCCGCGACATCAAGGCCGCGGACCAGATGAAGGTCGCCTACGGCGACGGCGTCCTGCGGATCGAGGCCCCGGCGGCGAAGAACCAGTTCTTCGGCCCTTCCGGATCCGTCGAGGTGACCGTCCAGCTGCCCGCCGACTCCCGCGTCGAGGCGAAGGCGGCCAGCGCCGAGTTCCGCGGCGTCGGACGGCTCGGCGACGTCGTCTTCGAGAGCGCGCACGGCTCGATCAAGCTCGACGAGACCGAAAGCGCCCACCTCACCACCCTCGCCGGCGACATCTCGGTCGGCCGTCTGGGCGGCCCCGCCGAAATCAGCACCCAGAAGGGCGACATCGAGATCGCCGAAGCCATGCGCGGCAGGGTCACGCTGCGCACCGAGGCCGGCGACCTGTCGATCGGCGCCGCCCGCGGGGTCTCCGCCTCCCTGGACGCCGGCACCGGCTACGGCCGCATCAGCAACACGCTCAAGAACGCCGACGGCGCCGACGCCGCCTTGAACATCCACGCGACCACCTCCTACGGCGACATCACCGCCCGCAGCATCTGAAGGAGCACCCCGCCATGTCCGTCACCCTTACCGACCAGGACAAGCACACCCTGCGGACCGCCGCGCACGGCGCCGTCTCACTGCTGGCCGCCGCCGGCGCCGCCGACTCGCCCCACGGGGCCGCCGCCCCCCTCACCCTGCCCTCCGCGCCCGGCCTGGTCGGACAGGTACTCGCCGAGCAGCCCAACGGCACGCATCCGATCGGCGAGTCCTTAGCCGAAATCGCCGACCGCGTGCTGCCGGCCCTGACGGCGGCCATGAGCCTGCTCGAGAAGAAGGCTCCGGCGGAGGCCGCCACCTTCCGCGGCACCGTCAACGCCGCCATCGAAGCCCACCAGGAAGAGCCCGGCCCCGCCATGACCGAGATGGCCCGCAAGATCACCGCAGCCCTCGACGCCCCTGCCGGGCAGGACCGCCCGGAGCTGCGGCAGGCCATCCAGGAGATGGTCGATTCCGGCTTCACCGGGGTGCACCTGCGCGTGCACGACGAGCGGGGCGAGTGGCTCGGCAGCGCCGGGGTGGCCAAGCTGGGCGAGACCGCCGAGCCGCCGGCCGACGGCCGGGTCCGGATCGGCAGCAACACCAAGACCTTCACCGCGACCGTGGTGCTGCGACTCGTCGCCGAGGGCAGGATCGGGCTGGACACCCCGGCGGACGACTACCTGCCCGAGTTCGGACTGGACCCGCGCATCACGGTGCGGATGCTCCTGCAGCACACCAGCGGGATCTTCAACTTCACCGGCGAGTACTACGAAGACGGCACGGTCGTGCCGGGTATCCCCTGGCAGGGCCAGGAATGGGTGGACAGCCGCTTCAAGACCTACCTGCCGCAGGACCTCGTCACACTGGCCCTGTCCAAGGCGCCGCGCTTCGAGCCGGGGACGGACTGGAGCTACTCCAACACCAACTACGTACTGGCCAGGCTGCTGGTCGAAAAGGTCACCGGCCACTCCCTCGCCGAGGAGATGCAGCGCCTGGTCCTCGGCCCGCTCGGCCTGTCACACACACTCGTCCCGACCACCGAGCAGGAGATCCCCGAACCGCACGCCCACGCCTACTACCGCTACGAGGAAGCCGGCCGGCAGAAGACCGTCGACGTCACCCGCCAGAACCCCTCCTGGATCTCCAGCGGCGGCGACATGATCTCCACCACCCAGGACCTGCACACGTTCATCTCCGCACTGGTGACCGGCAAGCTCCTGCCGGCCCCGCTGCTGACCGAGATGTGCACGCCGCACCCCAAGGCCGGCTACGGCCTGGGCGTGTTCGTACAGGACGCCGGCCCGAACGGCGGCACCATCATCACCCACAACGGCGGCATCACGGGCCACGCGGCACTCATGTACAGCACCCCCGACGGCAGCAAGACCCTGACCGCCTCCCTCAACTACGTGGACGACGCCACGATGTCCCTGGCCGCGGCCTTCCAGCAGGCGACCCAGCGACTCGTCAAGGAGGTCTTCTGCACCACCGAGCCCACCACCTGACCCGCAGGCCGGGCCGGCATCCGCCGACCCGGCTTCGTCCATCCAAGCCCATTTCTCCAGAACTACAGCAACTACCCTGTAGCTAGCAAAACTTCAGCTACCCTATCCGTAGTCAATCCACGGAGGGGGAAGTCGGCATGAAACTGACTGTATTTCAGTTCGAGGGAACGGCTGAGGAGTTCGATGCGTCCCAGGTCGTCCAGCAACTGATCACCCAAGGGATCAGGCCGTCCGAGGGCGTCGTGACGGGGACCTCGCCCGCGATCCCGGGTGTCGCCCATGAAGGCCAGGAGGCAGTGCGCGCCCTCCTCCGAGGCAACCCGGCGGCCGATCACTTCCTCGAGTTCCTCACCGAGGCCACCGCCTGGCCCGACGTAAAGGTCCACGGCATCAAGCGCCAGCGGGCCGAGGGCTCGGCGCTGGACTACGGGGAGTACCTGAGGGTGCGCCGCCAGGGCTCACCGAAGGGCGCGTTCGCCTACGTGTACGCACACAACGGCGTGATCAACCTACGGCTCCCCTACGACACGGACGACGAACTGCTCGGCACCCTCGCCCCCACCGCCTACCGCCTCGAAGGCGGCAACCACGAGTACCGCATCAGCGTCCGCATCGTGGACGAAGAAACCCGCGCCCAGGCCATCCAACTGGCAAAGGTCGCCTACGAACGCACCTGATCCCGTCACGCCGCAGACAAGCAACCGCTGCAGGCCAAGGGAACGTGACCGCGGAGGCGGGCAGCGTGATCGACTGATACTCCCCTCACTGCTTCCACGTTTGTCGGCGCTCAGTGAAACTGAGTAGTCGTCATGCTCCTGACCTGGTGTTGTGCAGGTTGGTTGAGCGTGTTTGTGGCTGAGTGGCTCACTGAAT
>NZ_JBHWBP010000244.1:0-11615 GCF_042735575.1 Streptomyces sp. NPDC059564
CCACCCCCCTTGGGGTCTTCCCCCCCGGGTACGGGGGGCGGGCGGGGCCGCCCGCCGGCCCCCCGCCCCCGCCCCACCGTGCCGGTCAAGAAGAGACGCGCTCGAGCGTCGCGGTGTGCAGCTCGCCGGCGCGGCCGCCGTCGGGGGTGGCGTACGTCCAGTAGACGCTGACGGTGCCGCGGCCGAGGTCCATCACGTGGCTGACCGTCATGCCGGAGGCCTCGACCCAGTTGACGAAGTAGAGGCCCTCGCCGACGGCGCGCACGGAGAGCGCCTCGCGGCCGCTGTGGCCGGCCATCGGGCCTTCCAGGGCGGTCCAGTCGAGGGTGGTGCCGTCGGCGGAGTAGGAGTTGCGCAGGACCGCGCCGTTGTCGAGCGTGAGGACGTACGTGTGGCCCGCGAAGGCGGGGGCGGAGGCGGCGGCCGGAGCGGCGGCCGGGGCCGCGGGTGCGGTGGCGGCCTGCGCGGACGGGGCGCCGGCGAGGGCGACGATCGCGGCGGCGGCCAGGGCGGGGACGGTGGTACGGAGGCGCATGGCAGTTCCTTCTCGGTGGGTGGGACGGGGTGTCGCGGGGACGTGCGGCGGGCGCCGGTGCGGGCCCGGGCGCGTCATTCGGCGTAGGTGTAGAAGCGGGTGTGGTCGAGCAGTTCGGAGGGCCGGACCTGCCACGGCGCCATCGGCTCGTCGAGGCTGATGACCCGGCCGTGCTGGGGATCGCCGGCGGGCACCGGGCGGCGCGGCTCGTAGACGGCGCCCGGGTGGCGGCGCTGCCAGCGCGCCCAGATGAGGTCGATGAAGGTGTGGTGGAGCCAGAAGACGGGGTCGTTGGGCGAGGTCCCGCCGGTCATCTGGCCGCCGACCCACAGGTGGACCCGGTTGTGGTTGTGCCAGCCCTCCTTCTCCCCGACGGTCCAGCCCTCGACCTTGTTGCGGAAGCCCGCGGTGGTGGAGGTGGAGTCCCAGGGGGCGCTGTCGTAGACCGGGTCCCCGATGGCCCACTCCAGTTCGGCGGGGGTGGGGAGCGCGACCGGGTCGGCCGGGCGGCCGAAGCTGCGCATCAGGTACTTCTCCTCGGTGACCCCCACGTTCACGGGCCAGTTGCCCGCCTCGAAGGCGAAGGGGCCCGTCATGACCCGGTTGTCGCCGGTGCGGCCGTCGCCGCCGAGGAAGTCGTCGGTCCACGGGGCCGAGGAGGGCGACTGGTCGGCCGTCCAGTCCCAGTACGGCAGGGTCACCTTCGGGTCGACGCGCTGGAGGGCGCGCTCGAACTCCAGGAGGTACTGGCGGTGCCAGGGGAAGAAGGAGGGGGACATGTGTCCCACCCGCTGTCCGCCCTCTCCGTCCGAGACGAAGTACTGGCCGTGCAGGCGGACGAACTCGTCGTAGACGCCGCGTCGTTTGACTTCCAGGACGGCGCCCACGAACCGCGCGCGCTCGTCGGGGTCGAGGTCCTTCTGGTTCTTGCGCGTGTACACGTGTGCTTGTTCCTCGTCTTCGTATGCGTCTTCACGGCGGTCAGTGGTGGTGCAGTGCGGTCGTCGAGAGCTGGGCGGTGCCGATCTCGTCCACGGCCGCCCGCGCCACCTCCAGCGGCGTCGGGAACGACTGGTAGTGGTTGACGAGGCTCAGGTACGTGCCGTCGGCGCGGCGCATGACGTGCAGCGGGCGGCCGTCGATGCTGATCTCGATGCCCGGTCCGGAGGCCGGGGCGGCGGCCGTGCGGGCGACGGCCCGGCGCACGGGGGCGGGGGTGGTGGGTCCGCCCTGGATGCGCCGGCCCCGGTACACCTCGTCGAAGGTCCCGGCCGGTACGGGGGCGGCCGGACCGGGGGCGCCGGCCGCGGGAGCTCCGGGGGCGGGGTCGGCCAGCACGATCGGGGCGACGGCGGCGCTGGTGCCGACGACGACCGCCGTGGTCAGGGCGGCCCGCATCATGTCCCGGCGGGTGATGGGCGCGGTACGGGTGGTCATGCGCGGGTCTCCTGGGGTGTGGTGGGCGCGGCCGGTGCCGCTGCCGTGATGTCCTCCACGACGGCCCGGACTATGTCGTCGGCCCGTTCGAGGACGGAGGGCATGCCGGAGGTGAAGAAGAGGGTTCCGGCGCCCATGTCGCCGATCGCGTGCATCCGCCGGTGGGGCCGTCCGGCGCCCACGGCGCGGCTGGTGGACGGCTCGATGCGCAGACCGCCGTACGGGTGGTACTCGCCGATGCCGTCCTCGACGAGCGAGTCGACGAAGGGGCGGGCCCGCTCGGGCACCCGGTGGGAGGGCGCGCTGACGGCGTTGATGACGAAGTCGCTCTCGTATTCCCCGAGGTCGGCGGCGATGTGGAACCCGGAGTCGGCGAGCGGCTTGACGTTCCACAGGCCGCCCGTGACGCGGAGCCTCCCCGCCTCGTGCAGGCCGAGCAGCTTGCGGGCGTTGGCCGGGGGCATGGGGCAGCACAGGCTCATCACGGCCCGGTAGTGGTTCTCGCGGATGAACTCCTGGTCCTCGGCGCGCAGCAGCGTCCAGGCGTCCGGGCCGCTCTCGGGGACCACGTGCTGCATGACCCGCAGACCGACGTCGGCCCCGTCGATGCCGTCGTACTGGCGGCGCAGCCGCTCCAGCGGGGTTTCCTCCCCGAGGGAGAACACCTCGGCGAGCACCACCGACGGGTCGGCCCCGTGCCCGTCCAGCTCCCGTGCCAGGAGGTCGAGTACGTCGCCCAGCCCGATCCGGCCGTCGTCGCCGAGCGCGGCCGCCGCGTGCAGGGCGGCGGGGGTGAAGTGGGCGATCTCGGGGAAGACGGGCCGCTGCCGGACGGCCGGGAGGGCGCCGTTGCGGGAGGCCATGGTGATCCGGCCGCGGTGGCCGTGGGCCGCGAGGGAGACCACGGCGTCGACGGCGGCGAGGCCTGTGCCGAGGACGGTGACGTCTGCGGTCTCCGGGACGGCCGCCACGGTGTCGCGCAGCGGGTAGGGGTCGCCGAAGTAGCCCTGGTTCCCGGCCAGTTCGTAGTGGTCGGCGGGGCGGCCCGCGCCGACGGCGCAGACCACGTAGTCGAAGGTGTGCACCTGGCCGTCGCCGGTGGTCAGCACCACCTCCTGGCCCGCCTCGCGGGCGGCGACGACGGCGTCCCGGGCGATCCGTACGGGCCAGCCGCCGAGGGAGAGCTCGCCGACCGCGTTCTCGGCGGTGCGTTCCAGGTAGCTGCCGAAGATCCAGCGGGGCGGGAAGTAGCCGTCGGCGGCGTAGTCCCCGGCGCCGTGGTCGAGTCCGGTCTCCCCGAGCCAGCGCAGGAAGTCGTCGGGGTCGCCGGCGCGGGCGCTCATCTCCGCCGGGATGATGTTGGCGAGGACCGCGTCGGTGTCGTGCTGGTAGGCGCGTCCGCGCCAGAGGTTGCCCGAGGGCTCGAAGACGGTGACGGTGCCGCGTCCGCGGCCGGGGGTCCGGGACAGCCGGTCCAGCAGGCAGACGGCGGCGGCCCCTCCTCCGACCAGGGCGATGCGCGTCGGCGGGCGGTCACTGGTGTGCTTGTTCATGGTCACCCTTCACGAGAGGAGTCAGTCAGGAGGGGCGCGCTGCCGTCCGTCCGGTCAGTGCGCGGAGGCGGGCTGCGCGCTGGTGGCGGCCGCGCCCTGCGGGGCCGCGGGGGCGGGGCGGCGGCGGGAGCTCGCGTAGAGCAGGCCGAGGCCGATCAGCGCCCAGACGGCGAGGACCAGGACGGGTCCGCCCGCGCCCGCGCCGTCGAAGGGGCCGGCCGTGCGCAGCAGCGTGGCGCCGGCGCCGGCGGGGAGGAACTGGCCTATCGCGCCCAGCGGCTGGGGCAGCATCTCGGGGGCCGAGGCGAGGCCGGAGAGCGGGTTGCCGACGACGAACATCAGCACGGCGCCGATGGCGATGCCGGGCGGTCCGATCAGCGAGCCGAGGCCGGTGATCACGGAGACCATGGCCAGCTCCAGCAGGGCCACGATGGCGGCGTTGACGAAGTAGTTGCCCGGCAGCACGCCGCTGAAGTGCGTCAGCATCAGGGAGCTGAGCAGGCCTGAGACGACGGCGAAGCCGACGACGCCGAGGAGCTTGGCGCCCGCGCTGCGGACCTTGAGGACGAAGAGCAGGCCCGCGATGACGGCGGTGATCAGCAGGGGCAGGAAGCCCGTGGACAGGCCCGCTCCGTGCGGGTCGTCGGCGTCGGCGGGGACCACGTCGGTGACGCGGACGGGTCCGTCGGCGAGTTCCTGTGCCTGGCCGGTGAGCGCCTGTGCGACGGCGGGCGAGGCGGCCGAGGCGAGGTGCAGCTCGAACCCGCCGGCGGTGGGCAGGAGGGCGCCGTAGGCCTCGCGGTCGCGCAGCGCGGCGTCGGCCTCTTCGGCGGTGGCCGCGCTCGTGATCTCGTACGCGCCGGGTGCGGCCTCGCGCAGCCGGTCGGTGAGCTGGTCGGCGCCCTGGGCGGCGACGACCAGGACGGGCACGTCGCGGGGTTCGGCGCGGGACGCCGACCACGAGAACCAGCCGCCGATGACGAACTGCACGATCGCGACGATGACGAGGATGGTGCGCGCTTCGGCGCGCGGTGAGGCAGTCGAACTCATGAGGGGCTTCCTGGGATCTGGTGCGGACGGCCGGTCTGCTCCTGGGCGCGGCGGTGGGCTACTCGTCGAGCAGATCGGGCTGTTCGGCCGTGATCTCGTCCCACATGATCTGGAAGCTGTAGCGGCCGAGCTGCTCGTCACCGAATCCGTCGCGGGCCAGCAGGGCCTGCTCGTGGGACATCGGGACGGGGCGGCCCGCGGCGAGGGCGAGCAGCTGGACCTGGGCGCAGCTCTCGTAGGTGAAGAACCAGTGGACGGCCTCTTCGAGGGAGCCGCCGACGGTGATCAGGCCGTGGTGGCGCAGCAGCATGGCGCGCTTGGCGCCGAGGCGGTCGGCGATGTCCTGGCCGTGCTCGATCTTGATGGCCGGGCCCTCGTAGTCCCCGTAGAGGACCTGGTCCTGGTAGAAGGCGGCGGATTCCTGGTCGTAGGGCTCCAGCAGGCGTTCCAGGGCGCCGAGGGCGCGGGCGTGGACGGTGTGGCCGTGGGCGATGGCGTTGGCCTCGGGGCGCTCGTGGATCTTGGAGTGGATCGTGAAGGCGCTCGGGTTGACCTTGCCGGTGCCGTCGACGACCCGGCCGGTGGCGTCGACGCGGATCAGGTCGGCGACGCGGACGCGGTTGAAGGAGACGCCGAACGGGTTGACCCAGAAGGTGTCCAGGTCCTCGGGGTCACGAACCGAGATGTGGCCGGAGATGCCCTCGGCGTAGCCGGCCTTGCCGAACAGGCGCATGGCGGCGGCGAGGCGCTGCTTGCGGTGGCGGCGCTCCTCGTCGGCGGAGGCGAAGACCGGGTCGGCCGGGATGGGCAGGCCGGTGTGGGTGTCGGCGAGGAAGGCTTCCTGCGCGGTGGTGGTGGACACGTCGTTGTCTCCTGGAGAGTCGGGTTCGGGCCCCGCCCGCCTCCGGTCCCCCCGCCCTGCGAGCGGGCATGGCGAAGCTCGCTGCGGGTAGGGGGATTTTGCCGAAACCCCAGGTCAGTCGGGGTTCGGCGCCATGGGAGGGCGTCAGCTCCTGCACCTGAATCCTGTCCCACGGCAGGGGCTGTTTTCGGCCTCCGGAGGCGCTCCACGGCTTCATAAGCGTGCGATTCACGTTTGCGCAGCGGGCCGGATTGCGGACATAGCGTCACAGAACAGGTCCATGGGGTGCCGCGCGGGCGAGAGTGCGTCAACTTCCGTCCGAGACCGGCTGTCCGTACGGGTCGCGCTGGGGCCCGTACGAGGCCTCGCGCTAGTGTTCACACGTGAATCTTCATGTCGTCATAGGGTTCGGGCCCGCCGGGGCGGCCACCGCCCGGCTGCTGGCCGATCGGGGTCACACGGTCAGGGTCGTCACCAGAACGGGCCGCCCCGCGGAGCCCGGAATCGAACACGTAGCGCTGGACGCGTCGGACCGCGAGCGGCTGACCGAGGCCGTACGGGGCGCGGCCGCCGTGTACAGCTGTGCCGCACCGCCCTACCACCGCTGGGTGGCCGAACTTCCCCCGCTGGCCGCGTCGGTCTGCGCGGCGGCCGAGGCCACCGGGGCCGTCCTGGTCCTCCTGGGCAACCTCTACGGCTACGGTCCGGTCGACGGTCCCCTGACCGAGGAGCTGCCGCTCGCGGCGACCGGCCCCAAGGGCAGGGTGCGCGCCGCCGTCTGGGAGCAGGCCCGGAAACTGCACGAAGAGGGGCGCGTCCGGGCGGTCGAGGTGCGCCCGTCGGACTTCTTCGGTCCCGGCGTGACCGACGGCGGGCACCTGGCCGCGCGGGTCCTGCCGCGGCTGCTGAGCGGCAAGTCCGTCTCCACCCTCGGGGATCCGGACGCCCCGCACAGCTGGAGCTACCTCCCCGACGTGGCCGATGCGCTGGTCGAGGTCGCGGGGGACGAACGGGCCTGGGGCCGGGCCTGGCACGTCCCGACCGAGCCCGCGCTGTCGGTGCGGGAGATGGTCGGCCGGATGGCCGCCCAGGCGGGCACGGCGCCGGTCTCGGTGCGCGGGCTGCCGCCGACCGTACTGGGCGTCGCTTCGGTGTTCTCACCGCTGATGCGCGAACTGAAGGAGATCCGCTACCAGTTCGACCGCCCGTTCACGGTCGACTCCAGCGCCTACGAAGCCGCCTTCTCGGTCCGGGCCACGCCCGTCGACGAGCAGGTCAAGGCGACGGTGGACTGGTGGCGCGAGCGCCTCACCACCGGCGGGTGACACCGGTGACCGAGAAGGACCACACGAGGGGTCCGGCGGGCGCGCGACGCGATGACGTCGCGATCGTGGGCATGGCCTGCCGGTTCCCGGGCGCGCGGAACGTGAACCAGTACTGGCGGCTCCTGACGGATCCGCGGGCGCAGTTCTCCACCATCCCCGACTCGCGGTGGCGCGCCGCGAACTTCCTGTCCGACAGTCTCCGTGACATGTCCTCGACGGCCACGGACACCATGGCGCTGCTGCCCGACGTGGGCCACTTCGACGCGGCGCACTACGGCATCCCGCCCCGGCGGGCCCGGTCGATGGATCCGCAGCACCGGCTGCTGATCGACCTCGCCCGGGAGGCCCTCCAGGACGCGGGCTGGGAGACCGAGGGCTTCGACCGCGAGGAGACCTCCGTCATCACCTCGCTCACCGAGAGCGGCTACCGCGAGCTGAGCACCCTGCACGTGCGGATGCGCCAGCTGACCGGCGGCGAGTTCGGGGCCCGGGCCACCGACCCCCAGTGGGCGGAGACGGTCCGCGCGGTCGACGGGCTGCACGGCACGTCCGTGGCCGGACTGCTGCTGAACATGGGGCCCAACACGATCAGCTCGGTCTTCGACCTGCACGGCGAGAGCTACGCGCTGGACGCGGCCTGCTCGGGCGGGCTCATGGCCGTGGCCAACGCCGTCTTCGCGCTGCGCGCGGGCCGCAGCCGCATCGCGCTCGCCGGTGGCGCCCAGCTCATCCTCACCCCCGACCTGCTGGTGGGACTGAGCCGGATCGGCGCCATCTCGCGCAGCGGCCGGTGCCTGCCCTTCGGCGCGGAGGCCGACGGCTTCGTGCTGGGTGAGGGCGCCGGGGTCCTGGTGCTGCGGCCGCTCGCCGACGCGCAGGCGGCCGGTGACCGCGTGTACGCGGTGATCCGCGGCGTGGGAACGGCCAACGACGGGACCGTACAGGGCGGTATGCACCCCCAGGCGGCCGGTCAGCTGCGCGCCCTGCGCCGGGCCTACCGCGACGCGGACCTGGCCCCGGACGCGGTGGAGTACCTGGAGGCGCACGGCACCGGAACGCGGGTCGGCGACCCGGTCGAGGTGGGCGTCCTGCGCGAACTGCGCGGCGAGCACGGCGCGCCCGCCTACCTCGGCGCGGTCAAATCCGTGGTCGGGCACTCGCTGAACGCCGCGGGGATCGCCGGACTCGTCAAGACCGTACTGGCCGTGCAGCGCGGGGTGATACCGCCGCAGCCGGAGTTCGCGCTGGCCGAGACCGCCGCGCTCGACGCGGCCCGGCTGACGATACCCACGGCCCCGACCCCGTGGCCGCGGTCCGCCGGGCCGCGCCGGGCCGGGGTGAGCGCCTTCGGCTTCGGCGGCACCGGCGTCCACCTGGTCGTGGAGCAGGGACCCGCTGCGGCCGTCCGACCGGAGCCGGACGGGCAGCCGCAGCTCCTGGTGCTCAGCGCCCGCGACCGGCCCGGACTGGCCCGCCACGCGCGGGAACTGGCGCAGGCCATCGCCCGCGACGAGCTGCCGCTGGCGGGGGTCGCCGGCACCCTGGCCCGCCGGACCCCCTTCACGGAACGGCTGGCCCTGGTGGCGCGGGACGCCGCCGACGCCGTGACCCGGCTGACCTCGGCGGCCGAGGCCGTGGAGGCCGGCCGCACCGGTGAGCTCGGGCCCGGGCAGGCGGTGGGCACGGCCCAGACCGGCGAACCCGCGGAAGTCGCCGTACCGGCGCCGGGGTCCCTGCCGGCCGGGGAACGCCGGGCCGAGTTGGAGCGCCTCGCGGTACGCGCGGTCACCGGCCCGGGCCTGCGTCCGCTGATGGAGCGGACCCCTCCGTACACCCTGCCGCCCAGTCCCCTCGCCCCGCGCCACCACTGGGTGGTGGACGAGTCGGCCCGCGAGGCCGGCTACGAGCCCGGTCCCGCGGAGCCGCCGAGGACCGGGCCCGCGGTGGCGGAGCCCCTGGCGGCCGAGGCTCCCGACCCCGGCGCCGCGTACGCCGCCTCGGCCGCGTCCGTCGTGTTCGAAGCGGTGTCGCGGACCGGCGTGTTCCCGCTGTCCGACCTGAGCGCGCGGATGACGCTGGTCGCCGATCTCGGTTTCGACTCCCTGATGCTCCAGGAACTGGACGTGATCATCGGCCAGCGGGTACGGGGCTTCTCCACCGACGAGGTGTTCAAGCCCGGCCTGACCATCGAACGGCTCATCACCCTGGTCGGAGCCCACATGAGCGGGCCGCCCGACCCCGGGCAGTCCCCGCCGCCCCGGGCCCGGTGGGACGCCGACACGGCGTCCGTGGACACGTTCCCGGAGGTGGGGCAGTTCGAGGAGCAGCTCGGCGTCATCAAGGGCAGCGGCGCGGACTTCCCGTACTTCCGGGTCCACCAGGGCACCATCCGCGACACGACGGTGATCGGCGACCGCGGGTACCTGTCCTTCGGCAGCTACAACTACCTCGGGCTGTCCGGCCATCCGGCGGTCACCGAAGCCGTGCACCGGGCCGTCGACCGGTACGGGACCTCGGTCTCCGCGAGCCGGGTGCTCTCCGGCGAACGGGACCTGACCGTACGGCTGGAGCGGGCGCTCGCCGATTTCCTCGGCGTCGGCGACTGCCTGGCGCTGGTCAGCGGCCACGCCACCAACGTCACCGCGATCGGACACGTCGTCGGCGTCGGGGACCTGGTGCTGCACGACTCGCTCGCGCACGACAGCATCCTTCAGGGCTGCGCCCTGTCCGGGGCCGCGCGGCGCCCGTTCGCGCACAACGACACGGACCGGCTGGAGCACCTGCTGCGGGTCAACCGGTCCCGGTTCCGGCGGGTGCTGATCGTCGTCGAGGGCGCGTACAGCATGGACGGCGACCTGGTCGACCTGCCCGCCGTCATCGAGCTGAAGAAACGGTACGGCGCCCTGCTGATGATCGACGAGGCGCACAGCATCGGCACCGTCGGCGAACACGGCCGCGGCGTCGGCGAGCACTTCGGCGTCGACCGGTCCGGGGTGGACCTGTGGATGGGCACCCTCTCCAAGGCGTTCGCCAGCTGCGGCGGTTACCTCGGCGGCTCGGCCCGGATGGTGCGCTGGCTGCGCCACACGCTGCCCGGCTTCGTCTACAGCGTCGGCCTGACCCCCGCCAACGCGGCCGCGGCGCTGGCCGCGACCGAGCTGATCACCGCCGAACCGCAGCGGGTACGCGCGCTGCGGCGCAACGCGGAGCTCTTCCTCTCCCTGGCCGCCTCGGCCGGTCTGGCGACGGGCTCCAGCTCCGGCACACCGATCGTCCCCTGCCTCCTCGGCGACTCGGCGAGGACGCTGCGCGTCGCGGACCGGCTCTTCGAGCGGGGCGTCATCGCCGATCCGATCTTCCACCCGGCCGTCGAGGAGGGCCTGTCCAGGCTGCGGTTCTTCGTCACCAGCGAGCACCGCGAGGAGGACATCCGACGGGCGGTGTCGGTCCTGGCCGAGGAGGTGGCGGCCGCCGGGGGATAAAGGGCTCATGTCAGAACAGGGTGCGTTCGATCCGGCTGAGCATGTCGGTCTTCCCGGGCGCCCCCGCGTCCGCGGCCGGGGCCGCGTCGGGGTCTTCGCCGGCGCCGCCCAGCCGCTGGGAGAGGAGGTAGGCGATGACCTCCGCCTCCTGTTCCTGGACGTCGTCGTAGGTCGCGCGCAGGAGCATGTCGCGTACGAGGTCGGGATCGAGGTTGGGGAAGAGGAAGCGGGCGCTCGCCTCGTCCAGCCAGCCCGCCCCCCGGTGGCAGCAGATGATGTGGCCCAGCTCGTGCAAGATGATGTGCTCCTGATGCGCGCTGGTGGTGTTGGCGTCGTAGAAGATCAGGTCCTCGTCACGGGCCGCGACCCACATGCCGCAGGGCTGCGAGGCGGGCATCTGCATCGGGACCAGGGTGATGGGCCGTTCGCGGATCTCGCCGAGGTAGCGGCAGAGTTCGGCGACGTCGGCCCCTTCCGGCAGGTCGAGCTCGGCGAGCCGCCGTACGCCGTCCTTCCGGAGCTTCTTGAGCTGGTTGCGGCGGTCCTGGTCGGCCGACCGGCCCTTCCCCGCGAACCTCACCCGGGTTCCGAAGTGTCCGTGCCGGGGGCGTCCGTGACGGGCGGCAGGCCCTGGAGCTGCCGGTACTGGTCCATGATCGCCGTGATGGCCTGGAGGTTCTCCTTCTTCATCCCGGCCGCGCGCATGGCCACGGAGCGGACTCCGGCCTGTCGCAGCGCCTCGATGGCGGCGACCTCGCTCAGCACGGACTCGGCGACCTTGTCGTCGAAGAAGTAGGCGACCGAGACGCCGAAGAACCGGGCCAGGGCGGCCAGCAGGTCCGGCGAGGGGTTGGAGCGCTTGCCCGTCCGCAACTGCGACAGGTAGACGCCACCGGCCTTGAGTTCGGGGTTGGCACGCTTCAGTTCCTCCGCCACTTCGGCGTTGGTCCAGTGCTTGCCCTTGGGACGAACCGTCTTGAAAAGGTTGTCCAGACGCACTGCCAGCACGGGCCGTTCATCATCTTCGGACACCGCGAATCTCCCTTCCTTCACCTCCTCGGCATTGCCCACAGCTATTTCCCAGTTTTGCAGATTAGCCGTCAGTTGACAATCTGCCGAGATTCCGCCACCGTGGACCTCGCCGATAGCTGTCAGTTAACTTCGCTTACGGGGGTAGCCGAGTTGACCGCCTGTCACGTCGGCTCGGTTCGTGCCGGCCCTCGGGGGATGAGGGCCGGCCGGCCGGGGGGTACCACGGGGGAACACGGGGGAATGAAAAACCCGCCCGGCCTGACGGGGGCAGGCCGGGCGGGAGTTCAACAGGCTTTTCCGAGCTTAAGGTAGACGGACGCGTCCTTGGTGAGCCAGGCG
>NZ_JBHWBP010000245.1:0-3993 GCF_042735575.1 Streptomyces sp. NPDC059564
GGACTGGACGATGGCGGCGACGGCGAAACCACCGACCGCCAGAATGCCGGTCGCGGCGAGGGATGCGAGCGCGACCCTGCGCCAGGGCCTCGCTCCGGACGACTCGCTTCGGCGGGCGGGGGCGCCTGAGACGCCGCGTTCCACGCGTGCCAGGATCCGGGCGCGGTCGGGCTGGTGCGCCTCGGCGGCTGCGCCCAGCCGCCCGGCGAGCTCCTCGTTCAACGGCTCCTCCTCCCCGCCAGCAGTTCCCCGGCCGCTCCTGTGCCGCCCAGCGTCCGTTCCAGTTCGGCCATCCCCTTCGAGGTCTGGCTCTTCACCGTACCGACCGATATTCCGAGCGCCAGGGCGGTGTCCTTCTCCGACAGGTCGAAGGCGTGCCGCAGGACCACGCAGGCCCGCTTGCGGAACGGCAGCCGGGCGAGAGCAGTACGCACGTCCACCACGGCGGCCACGTCCGGACCGTCCGACGGCTCCGCGGCGCGGGACCAGAACAGGGCGATCCGTCGGCGCTCGCGTACCGCGCTGCGGATCCGTGACCGTGCCAGGTTGGCGACCACGCCACGGGCGTAGGCGAGGGGGTACTCGGCCTGGCGCAGCCGGTCCCAGCGCTGCCACAGTGCGATCAGGGCGTCCGCGGCCAGATCGTCGGCTCCGTCCGCCTCGCCCGTCAGGAGATGGGCGAACCGGGCGAGTTCGGCGTAGTGGCGTTCGAAGAAGTCGTGGAACTCCGCGGACGCGTCATCGAGGACCACGCTGTCGGTCGCCCCTTCCGCAAATGTGTGCGTTAACATCCGGGCGGCAGCGTATCAGCGCCCGGTACGGCCCCTTGCGCTCCAGTGCGGCCGTACCCCGGATCCGCCACCGGCCGCGGTGTGGTTTCAGTGGGGGGCGAACTGGACCCGGGTCGGTTGTGCGACGTTCGGCAGCAGCGTGGTCCCGTCGACGGTCAGCTGCTCTCCGTAGATGTCGGTGATCCGTATCGCGCCACCGCACCCGCTGCCGTCGGCGGAGAGGAAGTAGTTGTAGTCGGTACGGGACAGTCGCTGCCAGCCCTTGGTCGTGCGTACCTCCAGCCGTGCGACCGGATTCCGGTGGTCGATCACCTGGATGCCGCACCAGTGGGGGCTGGACCCGGTCTTGTACCGGAGGGAGATCGTGCTGGGCGTGTGGGGGCTCAGCAGATTCCAGGTGATCGGGATGCGGCCGGCCTTGCGCTCGGCCAGTTTCGCGAAGGCCTGTTCGCTGAGGTCCAGTTGTCCGGGTGCGCAGGGCGATGGACATTGGTTGGTGATCCGGACCGTGATCGAGGCGCCGTTCTCGGCGCGGACGCGCACGTACGCGCCGCACGCCCTGGACGACTCGTAGTCGGTGGTGTTCATCGCCGCGACCATGAGGTCGTCGCTCGGGCCGAACAGGCAGGCGCCGTTGCCGTCGCCGGCGGAATAGGCGGTGGCGACGCCCTTGTAGGTGGTCCCGGGCTGGATGCGTCCTCCCGACGGTGCCGTGGTGGTGCCGGGGGTGGATGCCGCCTGAGGGGTTGCCTTCGCCAAGGGCTGTGGCGCCGCGGTGGTCGTACTGGCGGCCGCGGTCGGGGTTTCCGCGGCACGCGAGCTCTCCGTCGGGCGCGCGGGGCTCGTCGGGGCCGGGGACGTGGCCCCCACCTGGGTGGCGGCGGGGGCCGCCACCCCGGCTCCGATTTCGCCCTTGAGGCCGGGGAGCACGGCCGTCACCAGGTGGACGAGGACGCCCGCGGCGGTCAGCATCACCGCCGTTCCCGCCATCAGCCTGTGCCTACGCCTGCGCTGGCGTGCGGCTTGCCGTGCAGTCTGCATGTCCGTCCGTTCGAAGATTCGAGCCGAGGTGCACTGCTTGGTTGCCGCAGGATGCGAAAAGGTTGCCGCCGGTTCCCGCGGGGGCGGCACGGATGCCGCGCGGAGACGCTCCGAGCGCGCGGCGACAGGCCTTGTTGAACGCCTGTAGGTCGGGAATGCCGACCGATGCGGCGATGGCGGGGACGGAGAGCGTGGTGGCCTGCAGGAAGTGACGAGCCCGTTCCATGCGCCGGGCCCGGATGTAGCCGACGACTGTTTCCCCCGTCGCGGCGCGGAAGAGGCGCGTCAGGTGGTTGTGGGAGACGCCGGCCGCCGCCGCGATCTCCGGTACCGACAGAGGTTGCCCCAGCCGCGCCTCGATGAGGGCCACGGCGGCTGCGACCGCCGGATGAACGGCCTGGGTGTTCCGCTCCCTCGGAGGGGCGAGCTGGGAGACCCGCCACAGGGCGGCCCACACCTCGGCCGCCGCCCGAGCCGGGGTGTTCGGCCAGGCGGTCAGCGCCTGCTGCAACTGGACGGTGAGCAGGGCGAGATCGGAACCGGCGTGCTGGACCATCGGAATGCTGCGGGGGGTTCCACCCGAGCCCAGGCGGAGGTGGACGTAGAGGTGCGGGGAGCGGCCCCGGTAGCGATACCGGACCTCGGCGCCGGGCGGTACGAGACTGACCCAGCCGGGGCGGATCGCGTGCTCGGTGCCGTTCACCGTCAAGTCGGCCTCGTAGTCGTACAGATGGAGCTGCCACAGGTGCGGCAGTGAGAACACGTCCACGTGGCCGGCAGGCCCGTGCACGCCGATGCCGACGGCGGCCAGAGCCGGAGGCTCGTCGAGGTGGGCGAGGACCGTGTGCATGGTCACGTGTTCTACCACGGTGTCCGCGAGCCGGCTCCAGGGTCGCGATTCGCACCCCTCAATCGTCGACCCGCGTGCCGGCACCGTGGTGAGAATCGACCAGTGGAGGGTGAGCGTGGCCCACGCGGGGCGCGCCCCCCGGACCTAGCGTGGCCGCCATGGAGAACAGGCAAGAACTGCTCGATTCGGTGCGGATGGCGCGCTTCGTGGCGCGCGGGTCGCTGCGGCTGGACGGGGTGGTCCCGGCGGAGATGAACGCCGAGGGCTTGGCGGTACTGGTCGGCGGGGTGCCGTCGGTGCGGTACGGGACGCCGCTGTCCGAGGCCTATGCGGAGGGATCCTTCGTCCGCAGGCTACTGGAGCTTCCGCAGGTCGCGGGGGCTCTGCACAGCCTCGTGGGCCCGGAGCCGTCGGTGGACCACCACTTCGTGCACACCCGCGAGCCCCGCGGCGGCGACGCGCAGCCGCTGCACGGGGACGCCATCATCGACGTCCGGCCGGACGCCTTCGACGTGCAGTTGATGTATTTTCCGACGGCGGTGACGCTGGAGACGGGCGGAACACTCACCGTGCCGGGCAGCCACCTCCGCCGGATCAACGAGTCCGACACCGGCCGCTACCAGAACCTGCGCGGCCAGGACCGGCTGGTCTGCCCGGCCGGGACGGTGGTGTTTCTGCACCACGGGCTCTGGCACGCGGGCCGGCGCAACGACAGCGACGCGATGCGCTACATGTTCAAGATCCGCTTCAATCCCAGGGTGCGTCAACAGCGCCTGTGGAACACCTCGGATCTCGACGACCCACAGGTGGCCGCGGAGCTGGACACGATGTTCCCGTGGTACGAGATGGCGACCGGACGGCTGGAGCGGTACAACCGCATCCTGCTGTGGCGGGTGCTGACCGGCGACGACGGCTTCGACCTCGACCACTGGGTGACCAGGGTCTCCAATCGCCCCAAGGAGGCACGGACATGACGACCGAAGCGATCCTCCCCGAGCGGGCGGAAGGTGCCGCGCCGGTGCTGCGACAGCAGGTGCTGGTGCTGTATGCGGCCTCCTCGGCGCTGGACTCCCATGTCGTGGGCTGGTCCCTGTACGACGGCACGGGCCGCACCTCGCCCACCACGGGCGACAGCGACGAGCCGCCGTACGAGTCGGGAGTGGCGGCGCTCCGGGCGGGCTGGCGGCTGATCCAGGCCGCTCAGCTGATCCCGCCGTACCCGGGTCATGAGTACGACGTCTCCTTCCTCAAGCACGAGTTCTTCTTCGAGCGGATCGTCGACGCGCGAGCGGAGCCGGGGGAGGAGCCGCG
>NZ_JBHWBP010000245.1:4003-11587 GCF_042735575.1 Streptomyces sp. NPDC059564
GCCCCGGCCGGGGGGGGGGGTTTCGGGGGGGCCGGGGGGGGGGGGGCGGGGGGGGCCGGGCGGGGGCGCGCGCCCGCGGGGGGGGGCGCCCCCGCCGCGGGGGGGGGGCGCCCCCCCGCGCCCGGTGCCGCCCGGCGAGTCGAGGAGGGGTGGGGTGGGGTGGGGTCAGGCTCCGGCCTTCGGGGTCAGGATCCGACCTTGCGCTTGTTGTAGACGTCGAAGCCGACGGCCGCGAGCAGCACCAGGCCCTTGATCACCTGCTGGTAGTCGGTCCCCACGCCGACCAGCGACATGCCGTTGTTCAGCACGCCCAGCACCAGACCGCCGATGATCGCACCGAGGACGGTGCCCACACCGCCGCTCGCGGAAGCGCCGCCGATGAAGGCGGCGGCGATCGCTTCCAGCTCGAAGTTGATGCCGGCCTGCGGCGTACCGGCGTTGAGCCGCGCGGCGAAGACCAGCCCGGCCAGGGCCGCGAGGACGCCCATGTTCACGAAGGCCAGGAAGACGACCCGCTTGCTCTTCACCCCGGACAGCCTCGCCGCCGCCTCGTTGCCGCCGATGGCGTAGGTGTGCCGGCCGAGGATCGAGTTGCGCATCACGTATCCGAAGCCGACCAGCAGGACGCCGAGGATCAGCAGCACGATCGGCACCCCGTGGTAGCTGGCCAGCAGCAGCGTGAAGGCCACCACGGCCGCGGTGATCGCGCCGAGCTTCACCAGGAACAGCCCGGCCGGGAGCGGCTCCAGCCCGTACGAGGCGGCCCGCCGCCGTCCGCGCACCTCCTGCAGGATCGCGACGGCCAACACCGAGAGGCCCAGCAGCAGGGTGAGGTTGTGGTAGTCGGTCCGGGGGCCGACCGCGGGGAGGAAGCCGCTGCTGATGTTCTGGAAGCCCTTGGGGAACGGCGCCACCGTCTGGCCCTGCAGGAGGATCTGGGTCCCCCCGCGGAACAGCAGCATGCCGGCCAGCGTGACGATGAACGAGGGGATCCCGAGATAGGCGATCCAGAACCCCTGCCAGGCTCCGGCGAGAGCCCCGATCAGCAGCGCGGCCACCAGTGCCACGGGCCACGGCGCATGGTGTTTGACCATCATCACCGCCGCGGCCGCCCCGACGAAGGCGGCGAGCGACCCGACCGACAGGTCGATGTGCCCGGCGATGATGACGATCATCATGCCGATGGCCAGGATGAGGATGTAGCCGTTCTGCTGGATCAGATTGGTGATGTTGAGCGGCTGGAGCAGGATGCCGCCCGTCCAGAACTGGAACAGCAGCACGATCAGCGCCAGTGCGACCAGCATCCCGTACTGGCGCAGGTTGCCGCGCAGCGCTCGGGCCAGTACGGCACCGGCCGAGGGACGTGGGCCGGACTCCGGTGCGCCGGGCGTGGTGTCTGGGGTGGTCTGGGTCTGGGCCATGCCTCACACCTGCTTGTCGGGGTATGCCGCGCTCATGGTCATGAGCCGCATGAGGGATTCCTGGGTGGCGTCCGCGCGGGTGACCTCACCGGTGATCCGGCCTTCGGCCATGGTGTAGATCCGGTCGCACAGGCCCAGGAGTTCGGGGAGTTCGGAGGAGATGACGAGTACCGTCTTGCCCTGGGCGGCGAGTTCGGCGATGACGGTGTAGATCTCCGCCTTGGCGCCGATGTCGATGCCCCGGGTGGGTTCGTCGAGGATCAGCACCTCCGGCTCGGCGAAGATCCACTTGCTGAGGACGACCTTCTGCTGGTTGCCGCCGCTGAGCTTGCCGGCCTCCGCGAACACGGAGGGGGCCTTGATGTTCATGGTCCGCCGGAACGATTCGGCGCTCCGTGCCTCCTCGTGCCGGTTGACCCAGCCTCGCCGGGCGACCTTGCCGAGGGCGCTCAGCGAGATGTTCCGGCTGATGTCGTCGCTGAGGTTGAGGCCGAGCTGCTTGCGGTCCTCGGTCACGTAGGCGATGCCGTGCCCGATCGCCTCCGGCACCGTCCGGGTACGGATCTCCCGGCCGTGCAGCCGCACCCGGCCCCCGGTCCACCGTCCGTACGAGCGGCCGAAGACGCTCATGGCCAGTTCGGTGCGGCCGGCGCCCATGAGGCCGGCTATGCCGACGATCTCGCCTCGACGGACGTGCAGCGAGGCGCCGTCGACCACCTTCCGCCGGTGGTCGATCGGGTGCCGGACGCTCCAGTCCTCGATTTCGAAGGCGATCTCGCCGATCTCCGGGGCGCGCTCGGGGTAGCGGTGTTCCAGGTCGCGGCCGACCATGCCGCGGATGATCCGCTCCTCGGAGATGCCCTCGGAACCGATCGCGATGGTCTCGATGGTCCGCCCGTCGCGCAGGATGGTGACGGCGTCGGCGACCCGGGCGATCTCGTTCAGCTTGTGCGAGATGAGGATGCAGGAGATGCCCTGAGCCTTGAGTTCGAGGATCAGGTCGAGCAGCTTGCGGCTGTCCTCGTCGTTCAGGGCGGCCGTCGGCTCGTCCAGGATGAGCAGCTTGACCTTCTTGGCGAGCGCCTTGGCGATCTCGACCAACTGCTGTTTGCCCACGCCGAGATCGGCGATCCTGGTGTGCGGGCTCTCGTCGAGTCCGACCTGCCGCATCAGTGCGGCGGCGTGGGTCAGCGTCCGGTGCCAGCTGATGACGCCCCGAGTGGAGTGCTCGTTGCCGAGGAAGATGTTCTCGGCGACGGACAGGTAGGGCACCAGGGCGAGTTCCTGGTGGATGATCACGATGCCGCGCTGCTCGCTGGCCCGGATGTCCTTGAACCGGCAGGGCTCGCCCTCGAAGTAGATCTCGCCCTGGTAGCCGCCCTGCGGGTAGACGCCGCTGAGCACCTTCATCAGAGTGGACTTGCCGGCGCCGTTCTCACCGCAGACGGCGTGCACCTCACCCGCGGTGACGGTCAGGTTGACCTCAGAGAGCGCCTTGACACCGGGAAACGTCTTGCTGATCGACCGCATCTCGAGAACGGGTCGGGCCATGGTTGTGCATCCGTATCGTCGGGGCGGTGCGGTGCCGGGTGGTCTCCCGGGAGCCGCACCGCCGGTTCGGCGTCGCCCGGACGCGTCGGTCGGGCTCCGTGGGCTACTTGAGCTGGTCCGCGGTGTACTGGCCGCTGTCCACCAGGACCTTCCGGTAGTTCTCCTTGTCGACGCTGACCGGCTGGAGCAGCTGCGCCGGTACGGTCTTGACGCCGTTGTCGTACTGGCCTGTGTCGTTGACCTCGGGCTTGCCGCCGGTCAGCAGCGCATCGCCCATCTGGACCGCGGCCTTGGCCAGTTGGCGGGTGTCCTTGTAGACGGTCTGGGTCTGCTCGCCCGCGATGATCGACTTCACCGAGGCCAGCTCTCCGTCCTGGCCCGTGACGACGGGCAGTGGCCGGCCGGTGCCGTAGCCGACGCCCTTGAGCGACGAGATGATGCCGATCGATATGCCGTCGTACGGCGAGAGCACGGCGTCGACGCGGGCGGCGGTATACGACTTGCTCAGCAGGTTGTCCATCCGGGACTGGGCGAGACCGCCGTCCCAGCGCAGTGTGGCGATCTGGTTGAAGGAGGTCTGGCCACTCTGCACGACGAGCTTCTTGTCGTCGACGTAGGGCCCCAGGACGCTCATCGCACCGTTGAAGAAGAACGTGGCGTTGTTGTCGTCCGGTGAGCCGGCGAACAGCTCGATGTTGAAGGGGCCCTTGCCGTCCTTGAGGCCGAGCTTGTCGACGATGTAACTGCCCTGGAGGACGCCGACCTTGTAGTTGTCGAAGGTCGCGTAGTAGTCGACGTTCTTCGAGCCGCGGATCAGCCGGTCGTAGGAGATGACGGGGACGTGGGCGTCGGCGGCCTTCTGGAGCACGTTGGTGAGCGAGGTGCCGTCGATGGCGGCGATCACCAGCAGCTTGGCCCCCTTGGTGATCATGTTCTCCACCTGGGAAACCTGGTTCTCCACGACGTTGTCGCCGTACTGGAGGTCGGTCTCGTAGCCCTTGGACTGGAACTCCTTGACCATGTTGGTGCCGTCGTTGATCCAGCGCTCCGACGACTTGGTCGGCATCGCGATGCCGACGAGGCCCCCTTTGGCGTCCCCGCCCGCCCCGGCGTCGCCCGCTCCGTTGGCGCTCTGGCCGCAGGCCGCCAGCGACAGGGTGAGACCCACGGTGACAAGGCCCGCTGAAAGCTTCCGCACAGTTCCTCCAGTGATGTTCCGCGACCGGCACGGTGCGACCCGGCTGGGCGACCGGAAGCGGTCGAGCGGGGGCTGGCCGGGAGTCGTCTTCTCGCGCTGTGCGAAGTCGGGATTGCAGCGGCTCCGGCCTGGCGATACCTGAGTGTTAACGCTCACAAGTTTGTCGTCAAGGGTCTGTTCGGATCACCGTCGGGTGAACAACGGCGCAGGCGATCAGCCTCCTCGGCAGGGTGCCTGCGCAGCGGGCCGGGCGGGCACGTTGACCGCGTGCGGCTTCTGCGGCCTTCGGTGAGGCGTCGGTCCACGAGTGGTCCCGATCGCGGCGCCGAGGATGGTGGCAGCCCGCCGCCTGCGCCCGTCCGGAACGCCGGCACGGCCTTCGTCGGCGGTCGGTGGCGTACCGTAGCCCGGAGTCGAGGAGGGAAGTGCGCGTGGGAAACGACAGTGCCGGGGCCGATCGGCGCCACCCTGTGATGGCCGACGTGGCGAAATTGGCCGGCGTGTCCCACCAGACGGTGTCCCGGGTGCTCAACGGCGCCCCGCACGTGCGGCCCGGCACCCGGGAGCGGGTGCTCGCCGCCATCCGTGAGCTGGACTACCGGCCCAACTCCGCTGCCCGCGCCCTGGTCACCCGCCGCTCGCAAACCCTCGGCGTGGTCAGCTTCGAATCGACCCTGTACGGTCCCGCCTCGATGCTGCACGGAATCGAGCAGGCCGCGCGCAGCGCGGGGTACTTCGTCAGCGTGACGAGTCTGCACTCTCTGGACGGCCGCTCGGTTCAGGAGGCCGTCGACCGACTGCGCGACCAGGGCGTGGAAGGCGTGGTCGTCATCGCGCCCCAGATCTCCGCCGTCAGTGCGGTGGCCAGGCTCTCCAGCTCCGTGCCGGTCGTCGCGGTCGGACCGGGCAGCCAGTCGCGGGTTCCCATGGTCTCGGTGGACAACCGGTCCGGTGCCGAAGCGGCCACCAGGCACCTGCTCGATCTGGGCCACCGTACCGTCCACCACCTGGCCGGCCCGGCCGGCTGGATGGAGAGCCAGGACCGCCAGGAGGGCTGGCGCGGCGCGCTGGAGGCTGCCGGAGCCCCCGTGCCGCGTGTCGAGCCCGGCGACTGGAGTGCCCGCGCCGGCTACCAGGCGGGCCTGCGGATCGCCGAACTGGACGACGTCACCGCCGTCTTCTGCGCCAACGACCACATGGCGCTCGGCCTGCTGCGCGCCCTGCACGAGGCCGGCCGCTCGATCCCGGGCGACATCAGCGTGGTCGGCTTCGACGACATTCCCGAGGCCGCCTACTTCACCCCGCCCCTGGCCACGGTGCGGCAGGACTTCGGCGAGCTCGGCCGCCGGGCCCTGGAACTGCTCGTCGAGGAGCTGGAGGGCGTCGCGCACGCCGGCGCCCACGTGCGGATCCCGCCCGAGATGGTGCTGCGCCGCAGCGCGGGTCCCGCCACGCGCCGTTGAGCCGTCATCGTCGGACCCGGGGCTGACCGTACTGGCGGCCCACGCTCTCCGACGCGTCGGCCGCACTTGGCTGAGGGTGACGGCGGTACCTTGACAGGCAGATTGTTAGCGCTAACAATCTGGCATCACGAAAGACGCCCCCTTCGACCGGGCTGGAAACAATGACCTTGATCCCCGCCGTCCGGGGCTCGGACAGGTACGTCGTCGGCGTTGACTTCGGCACCCTCTCCGGCCGTGCCGTGGTGGTCCGCGTGCATGACGGACAGGAGCTCGCCACCGTCGTCCACGCGTATCCGCACGCCGTCATCGAGCGCGAGTCACCCGGCACCGGGCGCGCACTGCCGCCTGACTGGGCCCTGCAGCACCCCGGGGACTGGCGCGAGGTACTGCGCACCGTCGTTCCCGCCGCGCCGGCCGTCTCCGGCGTCGATCCCGCCCACGTCATCGGCATCGCCGCCGACTTCAGCGGTTGCACGGTCCTGCCGGTGCTCGCCGACGGCACCCCGCTCGCCGAGACCACCGAGTGGGCCGCCCACCCGCATGCCCGGCCCAAGCTCTGGAAGCACCACGCGGCCCAGGGCCAGGCCGACCGCATCAACGCCCTCGCCCGGACCCGGGGAGAGAAGTGGATCTCTCGCTACGGCGGGAGGATCTCCGCCGAGTGTCAGTACGCCAAGGCGCTCCAGGCCCTGGAGGAGGATCCGGCCGTCCATGCCGCCTGCGCGCGGTGGACAGGGGCAGCCGACTGGATCGTCCGGCAGCTCACCGGCGTCGAGAGCCGCGGCGTCGGGACGGGCGGACACGGGGGGACCTTCCAGAACGGCGGTCACCCGGGCGAGGAGTTCCTCGCCGCCCTGCACCCCGGGTTCGCCGACTTCGCCCGCACTCGTCTGGAGCACCCCCTCGCCCCGCCCGGCTCCCGGGCCGGCTCGCTCACCGCCCGGGCGGCGGAGTGGACGGGGCTGCCCGCGGGCATCGCGGTGGCCGCCGGCAACGTCGACGCGTACGTGGCCGCACCGGCCGTCCGGGCCGTCGAGAACGGCCGGCTCCTCGCCCTCATGGGCACCTCCACCCGCCACGTCGTCAACGGCGCCGCCCTCGCGGACGTCCCCGGGATCCGCGGCGTGGTCGAGGACGGCACCGTCACCGGCTCCTACGGCTACGAGGCGGGTCAGAGTGCCGTCGGCGACATCTTCGCCCGGCGGTTGCGTCAGGGCCTCCCGGCCCACTACCTGGCCCAGGCCGAGGCGGTCGGTGAGGACCTGCACGAGCTCCTCAGCCGGAAGGCCGCAGCCCAGCCGGTCGGTGGGCACGGTCTGGTGGCGCTCGACTGGATGAACGGCAACCGTTCCACCCTGGTCGGCCACCGCCTCTCGGGCGTGATCGTCGGCCTCGGCCTCGGCCTCGACACCCGCCCCGAGGAGATCTACCGCGCCCTGCTGGAGGCCAACCGCCTTCGGTACCCGCGTCATCGTCGAGGCCCTGGAGGAGGGCGGGGTCCCCGTCACCGAGTTCATCGTCACCGGGGGCCTGGAGGAGAACATCCTGCTGATGCAGATCTACGCCGACGTACTGCGCCGTCCCCTCTCGCTCGCCGAATCGGAGCAGGGCCCGGCCCTCGGATCGGCCATCCACGCCGCTGTCGCCGCCGGGGCGCACCCCGATGTGCGCTCCGCGGCGGCGGCCATGGGCGGGATGCTCCGAGGGGCGTACCGGCCAGACCCAGGCCGGGCCGACGCCTACGACGCCCTGTACGCCGAGTACCGCGCCCTGCACGACCACTTCGGCGAGGGTGCGGACCATCTGCTCCACCGGCTGCGCCGCATCTGCGACGCCGCCCCGACCTCGCCCACCACCACCCCGATCACGGCCGCCACGGACCTGGGCGAGGTGCGGTGAAGGCGGCCATCGGCCTGATCCGTCGCCAGGTGGAGCGGTGTCTCCCGCGACG
>NZ_JBHWBP010000246.1:0-11580 GCF_042735575.1 Streptomyces sp. NPDC059564
GTCGTCGGCGGAGCCGTCGGCGGGGCCCGCGCCGGCGGCCGCCGCGAGGGCCGCCCCGACGGTGGTCAGCCCGCCCAGCTCCCCCCGTACGGACCGGCCGAGCGCGGTGGGCTCCCCGGCGGCGCGGGACCGCTCCCGGCAGTGGAAGGCCAGCTCGCAGGCGGCCAGGCACTCGGGGGCGTAGGCCGCGTCGACGGCGGAGACGGCCTCGGTCAGTTCCCCGGCGGTCCGGGCGGGGTCGAAGCTCAGCCCCTCGGGCAGACCGGCGGCCAGCTCCTCGACCCGGGTCAGCCGCTCCAGCTGGCGCACGGTCACCGACCGCTCCCGGCGTACGTCGACCAGCGCGGCGGTGGGCAGGTTGGAGAAGTCCTTCGGGCAGACGAGCACCACCCGGTGGTCCACCTCGGCCCCCGTCAGCTTCGCGGCGGTCCGCTCCAGGGCCAGCACGTACACGGCGGCCTGCCGCGCGGCGGCGCCCACCTTCGCGGAGTCCGCGGCCCCGTCGATCATCGGGAACGACTTGATCTCCACCACGGTCCACCGGCCGCCCGGGTCCACCACGACCGCGTCGGGCTCCAGGTAGGCGGGGGTGCCCGCCACCTCCAGGGCCAGCATCGGATGGTCCAGCAGCGTCCACGCCCCCGCGGCGGTCGCCTCCCGCAGGGCCAGCGCGGTCCGGGCGGCGCGGCCCTCGGGCCCGGCGGCGGTCAGATCGGGCACCCGGGCGTCCGGCCCGGGCGGCTCGGCGGCGCCGCCCAGCCGGGCGTGCGCGAGCCGCAGCAGCTCGGCTCCGCCGTCCCCCTTGACCTTGGCCTCGAAGGAGTTGCCGCGGATGATGGCGAACTGCGACTGCCCGAAGGCCGCCGGGGATCCCAGGGCGGTCGCGAGCGCGCCCTTGTCCACCCCGGCACCGTCGAGCAGGGCCCGTCTGCCACAGCCGGGGTTGGCCGCGAGCGCGGCGAGGGACCGGGCGTCGAGCGGCCGGGGCGGCACGGCGGGGCCGCGCAGATCAGCGAGGCGCCGGCGCAGCGTCGTCTTCCGCGGGCGAGCGGCGGGCGGGTAGGAGCTCACGGGCGGAAGTGTCCCATCCGCCACTGACAATCGTGGACGTACCGCGAAAACGGGCCGGTTGAGCCCCTCGGGAGAAACGTTCCTGCGTCCGCCGCCGCGCGGCGACGCGGCGCGCGATCAGCAGCCCGGCGCCCATCACGGCGGCCCCGCCGACCGCGTCGAGGAAGTAGTGGTTCGCCGTCCCCATCACCACCACCACGGTCAGCGCGGGATAGGCCGGACCCAGCGCCCGCACCAGCGGCCGCCGCGCGTGGCGCCACACCAGGAGTCCGCACCACAGGGCCCAGCCGACGTGCAGGCTCGGCATGGCCGCGTACTGGTTGGTCAGCGCGCCCAGCCCGCGCGGGGCGCTCGCCTCGGCGCCCCACCAGCCGTAGGCGCTGTAGTGGGCCATCGTGTCCGTGAACCCGTACGAGGCGTCGAGCAGCCGGGGCGGGCAGGTCGGCAGCAGCACGAAGCCGGCCAGGCCGAGCAGGGTGGAGGCCACCAGCCAGGTGCGGGCGGTGCGGTAGTGCGCGGGCCGCCGGCGGTAGAGCCAGACCAGCACGGCCGGGGTGACCAGGTAGTGCAGGGACGCGTAGGCGAAGTCGGCGGGTATGCCGAGCGGGCCGGTGTGGGAGAACAGCCGGTTCAGGGGTCTCTCGAAGTCGATCCGCAGCAGTTCCTCGGCGCGCAGGATCGCCAGTCCGTGGTCCACGGCGAGGCCGGCGTCGCCCCGGGCGAGGAGCCTGCCGCCCGAGTAGGCACCGTAGACGAGTCCGAGCAGCAGCAGTTCCGCCCACCAGCGCGTGGGCCAAAGCCGTTTGGTCATGAGGGGTAGGACGCCCGGCGGACGGGCCGAGTTGCCCCGCGTTCACGTCGTGGATGATGGGCGGACGACTGAACCACCGCATCGCGGATGAACCCCCACGGACCGGGAGAAACAGATATGGCCCCCCGCATCCTGCTGGCCCGCCACGGCCAGACGGCATGGTCCAGGCTCGGCAAGCACACCGGGCGCACGGACGTACCGCTGCTGGAAGAGGGCAGGCAGGGAGCGAAGCTGCTGGGCGAGCGCCTCGCCCGCGAGCCCTGGGCGGGCCTGCGCGGCCTGGAGGTGCGCACCAGCCCGCTGGTCCGCGCGAGCGAGAGCTGCGACCTGGCGGGCTTCGGGCTCCAGGCTGAACCCTGGGACACCCTCATGGAGTGGGACTACGGCGACTACGAGGGCATGACCCCGGCCGAGATCCAGGCGGTCCGGCCGGGCTGGCTGATCTGGCGCGACGGGGTCCCCGGCGGAGAGTCCGTCGCGGACATCGCGGCGCGCGCGGACGAGGTCGTCTCCTGGGCCCGTTCGGCGGAACGCGACGTCCTGGTCTTCGCGCACGGCCACGTCCTGCGCACCCTCGCCGCCCGCTGGCTCGGCTTCGAGGCCTCCTTCGGCGCCCGCATCCGGCTGGACCCGACCTCCCTGTCCGTCCTGGGCTGGGCCTACGGGGCCCCCGCGCTGGAGCGCTGGAACGACACGGGCCACCTGGACACGTAGATCCGCCCCTCAATCGCCGCGTGCGGGCTGACGCCAGCCAGATCCAGCCCCTCCGGCGTTTGAGGAGCGGGGTCTGGGGCGGAGCCCCAGGTGCCTCGGGCGCAGCCCCGCCCGGTCAGTCGGGCCGCCCTTCAGGCAGACGCGTGTCGGCCGAGGAACGCCCCCACCCGGGGCGACCGCTGGTGCGGGATCAGGGTGCGGGCCGTGCCCGCGAGCATCGACTGGATCCGGGTCGACTGGACCTCGGTGAGCAGGTCCAGCACCCGGCCGCCCGCCCAGGCGGCCTCGTCGGGGGCGCCCGCGCGGGCCAGGTCCTCGGCCAGCTCGGCCGTGTACAGGGCCACGTTGCGCGCGAAGTGCGGGTCCTGGAGGTCGGCGGCCCGCCGGGCGTGCCGGGCCGCGCGGGCGTGTTCCCCCAGCGACGCCCAGCAGCGGGACTCCAGCGATTCCAGCTCGGCCTCGCCGAAGAAGGACATCCACTCCGGGTCGGCGCCCGACTCGCCCCGCGAGAACTCCGTGTGCGCCCGCGCGAGGGCCTCCTCGCAGGCCCTGCGGTCGGCCAGCCCCGACCAGCCGCCGGCCTCCCGCAGCGCCAGCAGCGACAGCAGCCGGGGCGAGCCCAGCGAGCGCGCCGCGCGCCGGCCCGCCTGGGCGGCCCGTACGGACTCGCGCGGGCGCCCGACGTCCCGCGCCAGGAAGGCCATGTTGCTGAACGCGTGGGCTTCCAGGGCGGCGTCCCCCGACACCCGGGCCGTGGCCAGGGCCTCCGCGTAGTGCGAGCGGGCGTCCTCGAAGCGGCCCGAGTCGTGCGCCAGCCACCCCACCGAGACGGCCAGTTCCCCGGCCCCGGCGTGCAGCCGGTCCTCGGTGGACTGGCGGGTGGCCCCCGCGTCGAGCAGCGCGTAGGCGGTGCGCAGGGGCTGGGCGGCCCGCCGGTAGAGGGCGTCGGCCCCGTGCCGGTCGTCGAGCAGCCGGATCTGGCGGACCGCGTCCTCGACGGCGGCGGCCTCGGCCTCGCCCGCGCGGGAGGGGAGCCGGCGGGTGTCGCCGAGCAGGGTGAGGCTGAGCGTCGCGGCCGCCACGGTCGCGGAGCCGCCCGCCATGAACGCGCGACGCAGCACGTCGCTCTCCTTGGAACGGTGGATGAGGTGGGAGAAGACGGGGGGCGCGGGCAGGGCGCGCTGCGCGGACCGCCCGCGCACCGCCTCGCGCGGGGAGAAGCCGAGATCGGCCAGGGTGCTGCCGGGGAACATGTGGAGGAAGACCCGCTCGTACGCGTAGTTGGGGCAGCGGATCTCCCCGGACTCGACCCGGCCGATGTAGCGGGCGTCGCAGGAAACCGTTTCGCCGATCTCCCGTGCGGCCCGGCGCACCAGGGCCGCGAACTCGGCGGGGGAGTGCTGCCCGCGCAGCCGCCGGAAGGAGGAGTTGGGTGAGTGGGGGGACGCCGCCATGGACGTGGCCTCTCTGGACAATCTCAGGTGATCCCGGTTGATCCCTGTCGATCTCGCCCCGGAGCGCGGCTCCGGCGCGCACGAACGTACCGCCGACGAAGGCCGGTTCACGCGGTGTTTGGCTACAAAACGGATATCTCACCCGCCATCCGCCATGAACTGCCATCCTTTGCGGCGTCTTGCCGCCGCACCCGTTGACGCTCCCGTGCGTTGAACCCATGCGGATACGGATCGAGGAGGGGTTCCCCTTGGTGGAGGCCGGCATGGACAGCACTGGTACGAACACCGCGCCCGGACCCGGCGCGACCCCCACACCGGCCCCGGCCGCCACCCTCCCGGCTCCGGCCCCGGCACTGGACCTGGTGACCGTTCCCGCCCGGCAGGGCCTGGAGGCGGTGGACATCATCCGCCGCGGCGCCGGTCACGCCGCCCCCGGAGTCGGCCCGGTGCTCCACGACGGCTCCGGCGGCACCCTCGGCTTCCTCGTCCCGCCCGGCACCGCCGACGCCTGGGACCTGCCCGGCAGCGCCTGTACGCAGACCAACGGGCGCGGCGTGCGCTTCGGCGACGCCGTCTCCCCGACCGCGGGCGGCACCGGCTGGCTGCTGCCCCCCGAAGCCGTCGGTCCGGTCACCGACCCGGAGGTGCTGCGCGCCGCGCTCGGCGAGGCCGCCCGGCTGATCGAGGCGGCCGACAACTGCCGGTGAGCCGCTGACCAGCCATAATGAGGAGGTGGCAGGCAAGGGCAAGAACAGGGGCAAGGGCGGCCGGGGCGACCGGGACGGTGGTCAGGCCGCCGGGCCCGTCGTCGGGCAGGTGGGCGGCGGCCAGGCCGAGCTGGCTCCCGACCGCGAACGCGCCCGCGCCTGGACCCTGCTGATCGACGGGGCCCCGCAGTCCCACGTCGACCTCGACGACCCCGGGCACCTGGACTTCGCGTACCAGCGCCGGATCGGCCACCTCATCGACCTGATCGCGCCCGCCCGGCAGCCCCTGAACGTGGTGCACCTGGGCGGCGGCGCCTTCACCCTGGCCCGCTACACGGCCGCCTCCCGCCCCCGCTCGACCCAGCAGATCGTGGAGATCGACGCCGCCCTGGTGGCCTTCGTACGGGAACACCTGCCGCTGGACCCGCAGGCGCGGGTCCGGGTCCGGGCGGTGGACGCGCGGGCGGGGCTGGCGAAGGTGCCGGACGGCTGGGCGGACCTGGTCGTCGCGGACGTGTTCAGCGGGGCGCGCACCCCGGCCCACCTGACCAGCGCCGAGTTCCTGGACGACGTACGCCGGGCCCTGAAGCCGGGCGGGTGGTACGTGGCCAACCTCGCGGACGGTCCGCCGCTGGCCCACCTGCGGGGGCAGATCGCCACCGCCGCCTCCCGGTTCGCGGAGCTGGCGCTGGCGGCGGACCCGGTGGTGTGGCGGGGGAAACGCTTCGGCAACGCGGTGCTCGTCGCCGCCGACGGGGAGCTGCCCGTGGCGGAGTTCACCCGCCGGGTGGCGAGCGACCCGCATCCCGGCCGGGTCGAGCACGGCCGGGCCCTGGCGGACTTCACGGGCGGGGCGACCCCCGTCGCGGACGCCTGGGCGGTGGCGTCGCCGGAGCCGCCGCCGTCGGTGTTCCGGTAGGACGCGGCCGGGCGGCGTCAGGGGTCGACGATCTCCACCACCGGCGGGTGGTCGTGCCAGGTGCAGAACACCGACACCTCGCGGCCGTCCCGGGTGAAGGTGACCCGGATCCAGAAGTCCTGCTTCCACACCTGCATCCGCCAGCCCGCCTCGGGGGTGGCCGAGACCAGCCCGGCCGAGGAGGTCCCGAGGTCGAAGACGACCCGGCCGCCCGAGACGGAGTAGCCCTTCACGGTGCCCGGTCCGCCGCCGGAGCCGCCGCCGTCCGGGTCCTCGTCCGGCTGCCGGGCCGCCGAGGACGCGGGCCTGGGCTTCGCGGACGGGGATGGGGACGGGGAGCCCGTGGAGGGTGAGGGCGACGGGGACGCCGGGGGGCCGGGCGGCGGCGTCGACCCCTGCGTGGAGGAGGACAGCGGCCGCGTCGTCAGCGGAACCGCGAGCGGAGGATCGTAGGCCGTCCCGGACATGACCGTGTGCACGCCCCACCACGACAGGGTCACCGCGGCGGCGGTCGCCAGCACCCACGCCATGGCGTGTACAAGTCCTCGTCGCATCAGGGGACATCCTGCACCACCCGTCACAGAGGTGGCCCGGCACCTCCCGGGGTCCCCCGAATGGACTACGGTGCGGCCATGGCAAGTGTGCTCGTGGTCGAGGACGACCAGTTCGTGCGTTCCGCCCTGATCCGGCACCTGAGCGAGGCCTCCCACACCGTGCGGAGCGTCGGCACGGCCCTGGAGGCCCTGCGCGAAGTCGCCCACCACCGCTTCGACGTGGTCATCCTCGACCTGGGCCTGCCCGACCTCGACGGCTCCGAGGCGCTGAAGATGCTGCGCGGCATCACCGACGTGCCCGTCATCATCGCCACCGCCCGCGACGACGAGGCCGAGATCGTCCGGCTGCTCAACGACGGCGCCGACGACTACCTGACGAAACCGTTCTCCGTCGAGCACCTCTCCGCCCGGATGGCCGCCGTCCTGCGCCGCTCCCAGGCCGCCGCCGTGGAACCGCCCTCGCGCGTCCTGCGCGTCGGCGGGCTCGCCATCGACCCGCTGCGCCGCCAGGCCGAGCTGGACGGCGCCGTACTCGACCTCACCCGGCGGGAGTTCGACCTGCTGGCCTTCCTCGCCGGGCGGCCCGGGGTGGTCGTGGCCCGGCGCGAACTGCTCGCCGAGGTCTGGCAGCAGTCGTACGGGGACGACCAGACCATCGACGTGCACCTGTCCTGGCTGCGCCGCAAACTCGGCGAGACCGCCGCCAGCCCCCGCTACCTGCACACGCTGCGGGGGGTCGGAGTCAAGCTGGAGCCGCCGCTGTGAGATGGGCCCTGGTCAAGGTGTGCCTCGCGGTCACCAGCATGGTGGTGCTGGCCTTCGCCGTACCGCTGGGGCTGGTGGTGCGGGAGATGGCCAGCGACCGGGCCTTCTCCAACGCCGAACGGCAGGCCGCCACCATGGGGCCGACCCTGTCCATCACCACCGACCCCCTCCAGCTGCGCAAGGCCGTCGAATCCACCCAGATGGGCGCCGCGCGCCGGATGGCCGTCCACGTCCCCGCCATCGGCGGCGCCGCCCCCGTGGACATCGGCGACGGCTGGGCGGGCGCCCGTGCCGTGGCCGAGACCCGCAGCCTCGGCCGGGCGACGACCGCCCACGTCGCCGGCGGCGGGTCGGCGCTGCTCCAGCCGACCGCCCTGGGCTCCGGCGACATCGCCGTCATCGAGATCCTGGTCCCGGAGAGCGAGGTCAGCAACGGCGTCACCACCGCCTGGGTCGTCCTCGCCGGGGTCGGGCTCGCGCTCGTCATCGGCTCCGTCGCGGTCGCCGACCGGCTCGGCGCCCGCCTCGTACGGCCCGCCGAGCGGCTCGCGGACGCGGCCCAGCAGCTGGGCGAGGGGCGGCTCGGGGCACGCGTCGCCGAGGACGGCCCGAAGGAACTCCGCTCGGCGGCCGTCGCGTTCAACGCCATGGCCGACCAGGTCGTGGAACTCCTCGCCAACGAACGGGAGCTGGCCGCCGACCTCTCCCACCGGCTGCGCACCCCGCTGACCGTGCTGCGGCTCAACGCCGCCTCGCTCGGCGACGGCCCGGCCGCCGAACACACCCGGGCCGCGGTGGAGCAGCTGGAACGGGAGGTCGACACGATCATCCGTACCGCCCGTGAACAGCGCCCCGCCACCCAGGGCTTCGCGGGCGCCGGATGCGACGCCTCCGAGGTGATCCGCGACCGGATGGCCTTCTGGTCGGCGCTCGCCGAGGACGAGGGCCGCGAGGTCCGGCTCGCGGGCGTGACCCGCCCCGTACGGGTCCCCGTACCCCGTCCCGAGCTCGCCGCCGCCCTCGACGCCATGCTCGGCAACGTCTTCCGGCACACCCCCGAGGCCACCCCCTTCTCGGTGGACGTGCACGACGCGGGCGACGCCGTCATCGTCCTCGTCTCCGACGCGGGCCCCGGCATCGCCGACCCGGACGCCGCCCTGCGGCGCGGCAACGACGGCGGGCGGGACGGCTCGACGGGCCTCGGCCTCGACATCGTGCGGCGGGTCGCGGAATCCACCGGCGGCGACGTCCGGCTGGGGCGCTCCGTGCTCGGCGGCACCGAGGTCCGGGTGTGGATCGCCCTCGACGACCGGGCCCGGCGCGGCGGCCGTGGGGCGGCCGTCCGGCGTGGCCGGCGCAAGCGGCGGGGCAACTGACCGACCCGGGCGGCCGGGCGGTTCGCGCCGGGGTTCCCGGGCCGAACCCGTCGCCCGACGGCCCGGCCCGTACGGCGGCGCACATGTTGCCGGTCCGGAGGCCCGCGCGGAGCGTGGTGGTGACGAGAGGAGCCACGCATGAGAGTCATGCTCCGGGCGCACCTGGACACGGCCGCCGCCAACGAGGGCGTCAAGACCGGCGCCCTGACCCAGGCGGTCAAGAAGCTGATGGACACCGTCAAGCCGGAGGCCGCCTACTTCGGGCCGCACGAGGGCGTGCGGTCCCTCTGGATGGTCTTCGACCTCCAGGACAGCTCGACGATGCCCTCGCTGTTCGAGGACCTCTACCTGCAGTTCAACGCCGAGATCGACGTCAGCCCCGTCATGAACACCGAGGACCTGGCGAAGGGACTGGCGGCGATGCGGTCGTCGTAACGGACGCCGCGCTGCCGACGGCGCCGTACGGCCGCGCCGGCCGCCCCGGGGTGCTCAGGCGCGGTTCTCGGCGTGGAGCCGCTGGGCCTGGGTCCGTCCGACCTCGGCGGCGCGGTGGAGGTAGTCCCCGATGATGGCGAGCTCGGCGTCGGAGTAGCCCTCCAGTACGGCGCCGAAGGCCCGGCCGGGGATGTCCCAGGCGGCTCCGATCCGCTCGCGGGCGGCGGGCGCGAGGACGACGAGGGAGCGGCGGCGGTCCTCCGGATCGGCCCGCCGCTCGACGACGCCCGCCTTCACCAGCCGGTCGACGAGGCGGGTGGCGGAACCCGAAGTGAGCCCGGTCAGGCGGGCGATGTCCCCGGTGGACACGGGCCCGGGCTCCATGTCGAGGAGGGCCACGCACTGCATGTCGGTGGGGTGCAGGCCGACGTGGTCGGCCATGGCCTGCGTGAAGAGCGAGTAGTCGGCGTAGTGCCGCTGGCTCTCGGTGACGATGCGCGCGAGCAGCTCCGCGCGGCTCCACTCACCCGGACGAGGGGAATCGGTTGACATCGGCTTCTCCATGCCTGAGATTTATCTGTGTCACGCAGAATATTCGCAACGCAGAATCTGCGCCACGTTGGGCACTCAGCCTACCGGGCGCTTCATCATGAACAGAGCAGGAGTCTCACCATGTCGATCCTCGTCACCGGCGGCCGCGGCGCCGTCGCCCGCGCCCTCAGCGGCCTCCTCACCGCCCGCGGCATCCCCTTCCGCCTCGGCTCCCGTGAACGGGGCACCTCTGATGCCGTGCACTGCGATCTCTCCGACCCCGCCACCTTTCCCGCCGCGCTGGCCGGAGTCCGCTCCGTGTTCCTCTACGCCGAGGCCTCCGCCGCCGAAGCCTTCGTGAAGGAGGCCGTTTCCGCCGGCGTGGAGCATGTGGTGCTGCTGTCCTCCTCGTCGGTACTCGGCCCCGACCCGGCCGGGAGCCCGATCTCCGCCGGACACCTCGCGGTCGAGCAGGCCCTGCTGGCCTCCCCGCTGCGCACCACCCTGCTGCGCCCCGGCTCCTTCGCGAGCAACGCCATGAGCTGGTCCTGGCCGCTGAAGTCCGGCCGCCCCGTCCACCTGCCCTACCCGGGGTCCTTCTGCGACCCGGTCCACGAGGCCGACATCGCCGAGGCTGCCCTCGCCGTCCTGACCGACCCGGAGCTCGGCGGCCGCGCCTACACCCTGACCGGCCCGCAGTCGCTGACCTTCGCGACGCAGCTGGCGATACTCGGCTCCGTCCTCGACCGGCCCGTGCCCTTCGCCACCGTCACCCCCGAGGAATGGAAGGCCGAGATGGCGGACTACATACCCGGCCCGTATGCCGACGCCCTCCTCGACTTCTGGGCCGCCAGCGACGGCCTGCCCGTCCCCGTCACCGACGCCGTCGAGCAGCTCACCGGGCACCCCGCCCGCTCCTTCGAGACCTGGGCCCGGGACCACGCCGAGGCCTTCGGGGGCTGAGGGGAACGGGCCGCCTCCGGCAGGCCCCCCGGTCCTTCCCGGGGAGTAGATTCGGCAGCCGGGAGGCAGCCATGAAGGGTCACGGGCGCAGTGGGGGTCGGCCGACCCTGGAGGAGGTCGCTCTCCGGGCCGGAGTGGGGCGGGGGACCGTCTCCCGCGTGGTCAACGGCTCGCCCGGGGTGAGCGCGCGGACCCGGGCCGTCGTCGAGGCCGCCGTCACCGAGCTGGGGTACGTGCCCAACCGGGCCGCCCGGGCACTGGCCGCCAACCGCACCGACGCAGGCCGCCCGTCCGCCGGCCGCGCCGACGCCATCGCCCTGGTCGTTCCCGACCCCGGGGGACCCCTTTTCCCCGGGGGGTGGTTCGCCGAGGTGGTGCGGGGAGTCGGCTCCGCGCTGGCCGACACCGATGTGCAGCTGGTGCTGGCCCCGGCGGGCAGCGAGCGGGAGCGCCGCCGCCTGGAGGGGTACCTGGCCGGACACCGGGTCGACGGGGTGCTGCTGCTGTCGGTGGGCGCCGGGGACCCCCTGCCGGAGCTGCCGGTGCGCCTGGGCATACCGGCGGTGATCGGGGGGCGCCGCTCGGCCGGCGAGGCGCTGCCGAGCGTGGACTGCGACGACCGGGCGGGTGCGGCCGAGGCCGTACGCCACCTCCTGGAGCGGGGCCGCCGGGCGATAGCCGCGCTCACAGGTCCCCTCGACCTGTACGGGGCCCAAGGCCGCCTGGAGGGGTACCGGCAGGCCCTGGCCGATGCCGGGCACCCCGTGGACGAGGCGCTGATCTCGGTCGGGGACCTCGCGGAGGAGGGCGGTCGCCGGGCCGTGCGCGAGCTGCTGGAGCGCCGCCCCGCGCTGGACGCCGTCTTCGCCGCCTCGGACGTGCTGGCGGCCGGAGCCCTGAGGGAACTGCGCGCGGCCGGGCGCCGGATACCGCAGGACGTGGCGGTGGTCGGCTTCGGCGACTCGGAGCTGGCCCGCCACCTGGACCCGCCGCTGACCAGCGTGCGGCAGCCCGTCGAGGAGATGGGCCGGACCATGGCCCGGCTGCTGCTGGAGCGGATCGCGGGGAAACCCGGCGGCCCGGGGGAGCGGTCGGTGGTCCTGCCGGCGCAGCTGGTGGTCCGCGCCTCCTCGTAGAGCATCCTGGAGAACATGCGGAAGGCCCCGGTCCGCTTTCGCGTACCGGGGCCTTCCCACAGGGTGAGTGACGGGACTTGAACCCGCGGCCACCTGGACCACAACCAGGTGCTCTACCCGCGGAGGAACACCCACCAAGTACCG
>NZ_JBHWBP010000247.1:0-11518 GCF_042735575.1 Streptomyces sp. NPDC059564
GTTTATAAGACACCGCGCCACCCCCGGCGCCCGCCCGGGGGGGACTCCGCGGGGGTGGGGCGCCCCCGGCCACACCCCACCGCCTCCCCATCGCAGGTCACACCCCTGCCAGCCCAAAACTCACCGGCCGCGCGGTGACGTCACCACTCCCAAGTCACCGCCTCGCGCCCGCTCACCACACGGCAGCGGTGAGCGGGCGCAGCTGCCGCCGCGCGCATCCCTCTGGCCGGTGAGTGAGCAGCGGCCGGACAGCTGTCCGGGAGACGTCCCCCGTGAGGGGCGCCTTCGGTGCGGGCCCGTGTCGTCCTGGCCATGGCCGGCCTTGACCGGCCATGCACACCTCCAAGTACCCGCTGCTGGCCGCCGCGGCCACGTTCGCCGTCATCGCGGCCACAGCTTCCGCTGCCGCGACCCCGGCCGCTGCCACGCTCAGCTACCACTGCTCGACCAGCACCCAGACGATCGACGACTCCGGATACTCCGGCCCCGCCCCCGACAACTGGGACGTGACCATCCAGACCTGCGCAGCGCGCTCCGGCGGCATCGTCTACGCGTACGCGGACGTGAAATGGGACGGGCCCTCGTTCTACGCCACAACGCACGCAACCATCTTCGACGGGGCCAAGATCCGCGTGAAGATCATGCAGTCCCGCGAGGGCACCGACCCCGTCGTTGCCGAACGCGACTTCCAGCTCAAGGAGCATTTGGAGAAGGCAACGTCCAGCGGGGACCGTGACGGCCACTACCGCACCCCAGTGATCAGTCACCAGGCCGGGAGCGGCGCGTACGGGGACACGGTCCTCTTCCTGGACTGGCACAAGGACGGTCACGGCTACCGGGACCACGACTACAAGGGCTCGCCCACGGTCTGACGGGCCCCGGTCACCACAGTCTGTGCGTCCGAGGGACCGGCAAGCCGGTTCCTCCGCGGTGGGAAGTACGTCGCGGGCCGGGCCCGCTTCCCGGCCGTACGTCGAAGGTGTCGTAGTGGGTGCTGCGGATGGCCTGGTCGCAACGCCCGCAGATCCTTTCGGTGCTGCTCACCGCGAGCTGTCCACGGGACCGGTCCGCGCCCGCAGGACCGGGTGAGAACCAGTTGCCGATGCCTGCCGGGTGTCGTTGTGCGGGGCATGACGACGTTGACAGGCAGCGGTCCCGTGTTCGTGGTGATCCGGTGCCTGTTTTGCATGGGGATGAGCCGGGCGGTGGATGACGGGGAAGACGTGTCCCAGATCCTGGCCGACGGCCGTGCCCACGTCCTCGCGGAGCATCCAGGGGCCGAGGTGGCCCGCCTGCTGGACATCGAGCCGGGCCGCCCGTCCGGGGGCTGGACCACCCACCCGGGGTCGGCGGCCAGCTGGTTCAACGCCTCGTGGGACGCTGACTTCTGACGAGGGCGGACACCTTCCGGTGTGACCTTGCGGCCTACGGCGTGTGCCAGACCGCGTGGCCGCCGCCGTGCCATACGTTGAGGCCCTCGCCGTAGGGGGCGGCCGTGGCTGGAGGCGTCGGCGGCGGTTGACGCAGCGGTCACCGAGGACGCGAACGCGACCGGGCACAACCGCTACGAGGTTGGGAAGGCCCTGGTGACGGCGGCCGCGACGCCCGAGGCAGTGCCCGAGGCCAGGCCTGACCCGCCCCCGGCTGGGGGTCGTGTGTCTCGAAGCCAATTGAGAGCGGTGTCAGGTCGCTCATCCGTGGATTCGGGCCCGTGTGCCGGTCGGGTTGCGGCATCGTCGTTCTTCGGCGGTCCCGTCCGGAGCCGCAGGGAGAGCGGGTCGGGCAGCAGGAGGGACGTTCATGGGCGAGGGCGAGCGGGAGTCGTGGACGACGGAGGAGTTCGGCGCTTCCCACGAAGGCGCGGTCGGCGTGCTCCTTGAGGACGGGAGCGTGCCGGGCCCGGTGTACTTCGATTCCTGCTCGGGCTCGGGCGGGCAATCGGTGTCGCAGTGGAGTGTCTACGACGGACATACCCCGCGCGTACCCCGGGCGGCCGCGCTGCGTGCGGTGTGTTCCTGCGGCTGGACCGGCCCCGAACACCGCCTGGACTGGGAGGCGATCGGCGAGACGGACCTGGAGGAGGGTGGTGAGGAGCAGGCGGACGGGTGCCTGCGGGACTGGGACGGGCACACCGCCGACGTTGAGGCAACCACTGTTCCCCTGCCCGAGACCGTCACCACCCTGCTGGAGCGCCTGGAAGCAGAGATCGACAAGCTGACCAAGACCTCCCCGGTCGCCGCAGTGCGGGCGGCCCGCCGCCTGGAAGTGACCGCCGGGAGGGTCGGCTACTGGGCCGCCCGGGGTGCCCAGCACAATCTGACCCCGGTCCAGGCCGCGGCTGCGCTCGGCCTGGACGAGAACGCCGCACGGAAGTTGATGGCCCGATTCGGCCGCTGGAGCCCCTATATCTGAACTCCCGCCGGGCACGGGAGCGGGGGCGGTGACCGCCGGGGGTGGAGGTGGCCGCGGTGCAGTGGCGTTTCGCGGGTGATTCGGGTGTCCCGGGAGGGTGAATCCCCTGCCTGGGGCCTGTTGCTGAGGGTGTGGCAACGGATACAACCAGCGCATGATGATCATGATGCGGGCCGCGGTCGTGGCCGCGGCTCTTGCCCTGTCCCTGCCCGTTTCCGCCGCGCACGCCGCCGGGGAGCCCGCAGTCGTGCCACAGCTTCTGCCGATGGGTGCCGCGGTCTCCGCGCTTCTGCTCGCCGTCGAGGACCGGACCGGATATCAGCGCACCAGCTTCAAGCACTGGAACGCGGGGGCGAATCCGTCCGACGGCTGCAACACGCGGATGGAGGTGCTGATTGCGGAGGCGGTGGTGGCGCCGGAAGTCGGGCCGGGCTGCACACTGACCGGGGGTGTGTGGTGGTCGTACTACGATGACCGGGAGGTGACGCCCGCTGGGGCGCTGGACATCGACCACATGGTCCCGCTCGCCGAGGCCTGGGATTCAGGCGCCAGTTCGTGGACCGCACAAAGGCGCGAAGCGTACGCGAACGACCTCGGCCAGGAGGCCTCGCTGGTTGCGGTGACGGCCCGCTCGAACAGGAGCAAGGCGGATCAGGATCCGGCCCAGTGGCTGCCGCCGTCGGCGGAGGCGGTCTGCCGGTACGGCGCAGAGTGGACGGCGACCAAGCTCCGCTGGGGCCTGGCGGTGGATGAGCTGGAGCGCGACCGGCTGCTGGACATCGCGGCCGGCTGCGGGGACACGGCAGTGGAGTTCACCCCCGCCCCGTAAAACGCGCGCCGACGGGACCGAGGGCCGCCACCCCATCAGGGGCGGCGGCCCCCTTTTTTCATGTCGCCCCTCCGGGGTCGACTGCTGCGGCAGGCTCGCGGCTGCCCATGCTGCGCCCCTCGGAGCTTTGCTGAAGATGGCCAGGCCTGTCTCAGGCGAGCAGACCCAGACCGCTGTACCAGAGCGGTCCCGGGTTGAGCCGGTCACCGTGGAGCTCCATCATCTGGTTGAAGAATTCCAGCGGGGTCGGCTCCTCGGCGAGGAGCCGGATCGTGTCACGCAGGTACTGGCGGGTCTCGTCAAGGATCTTCGGGTCGTCGGGCAGGTCCTTGTTCTTGTGGCCGGCGACCACGTGGCGCGCGTTCAGCGCGGCAATCCGGTCGATTCCGTCGAGCCATGCCTGGAGTCCGCCGTTGCCCCCTTCGAGCATCATCTGGTGCACGCCGTTGTAGACGACGTCTCCGGCGACGACGAGGCCGATCGAGGGCACGTGGAGTACGGAGCTGTCGTCCGTGTCGGTGTGGCCGGTTTCAACCGCGCGCAGGACTTGGCCCTCCAGCCGGAAACCTTCTGCTGGCACGGGGACGGCGAGGACCGGGGTGTTCTCCGGGACCTGGGGGAAGGACTTCGCGAACCCCTCCTCCTTGCCCTTCAGCTGCTCGCGCATCTGCCGGATGGTGCCCTGGGTGGCGTACACGATGGTGCCGGCGTCGCCCAACTGGTCCAACAGCGTCGCGGTCCCGAACCAGTGGTCTGGATGACCGTGAGTGATGTAGACGAACGCGAGACGCTTGCCGGAGCGCGCCACGCCCTCCGCGACCTGTGCGATCTGGCCTTCGGTCAGTGGCGGGTCCACCAGGACGGCGTCTCGCTCCCCGTAGACCAGGGTGGACGAGATCGGTGAGGAGACGATCACGTCTCCGTTCGGCAGCCGCAGATCGACCTTCCTGGGAACGCCGTCCGAGACGAGGACCTCGTAGGACAAGGCAACGGGTTCGGGCATTTCGATGCTTCTTTCATGGCTGGGTGCATCCCCCGGGCCACTCTCGCGCATCGGGCGGCGGTACGCCCGGCGACCACACCCGGGCTTCCTGGACAACTACGACCGTGATGGCCATCTATCGGTCGTCGTCACAGTGATGTTTCCGTCACGGCTCGGTGGTCGGGCCGTCCGGTGTGTGATTGGGGTGCCTTTCGGCGCCGAGGCGGGCAGTGTGCCGCGCAACCTCGTCCGACACGGGCACGCGGGGCAGCTCTGCTGCCGGCTCCCGACTACGTGAAAGGTGCTGGGCTCCGGCCCGGCACGCAGTGCCCAGGACGACGACCACGGCAAGGGACGACAGCACCCAGGCCGGCTGACCGTAGCCGTATCGGCTGGCGCCCCAGCTCAGCAGGCTCAGAGCAAGGCTCAGAGCGATACCGCCCAAGACAATTCGCTCCCTGGCAGTCAGCGTCATTCGCCCGCCCCAATGCCCAAAGTCGCTGTGCCGTCACGTGTGGGTGCCAACGCTGAGTGTTCAAAATGTACCCAGACTTGGGGGGATCAGAAACAGGTGGTCGGGAGGTCCGTCACGCGTTCGCTGAGCTGGGGCTGTCGCTGCGGGTGTCGACCTGGAGGATCAGGAGGTCGTAGATCGGGCCGCTGGGTTCGTTGCGGTACGGGCCGGCGTAGGTGTAGCCGAGGCGGTCGTAGAGGGCGCGGCCGCGGGGGTTGTCGGGGCGGACGAGGAGTGAGGAGTATTCGGGGTTGACTGCCGTCAGGAGTTCTTCGTGGAGGCGGCTGCCGATGCCCTGTCCCTGCCACAGGGGTGTGACGGCGAGTTCGCACAGGCCCATGAGGCGGCCGGTCCTGATGTGTTGTGGGATCTGTGGGAGGAGTTCGGGCCCGTACCAGTACTCGGGGGTGGCGGGGAAGGCGTAGGCGAAGCCGATGGGGTTGCCGTGTGCGTAGGCGACGGTGAGGACGAAGCCTTCGCGGCGGGCGTGTCCGGTGATCTGGCGGCGCAGTGCTTCGGTGGAGAGGCCGTCGGTGGTGGCGCCGGGGGTGTCGACGAGTTCGGGGTGGGCGTCGGCCCAGGTGTCTGCGAGGGCGTCGAGCAGGGGTGGGACGTGGCCGGGTCCGTAGGTGCGGATCACGACGTTGTCGCGGGTGCTGGTGGTCACGCCTGTCCTCCTCCGGCATGGGCGATGGTGCGGTAGTGCTCGATCCAGTCGGCGACGGCCGGCACGCGTGCGTGGCGCTGGAGGGCTCCTGCCACGCCGTGCAGGGACTGCAGGAGTCGGTCCGAGCGGACGTCGGGCAGGAACGCGAGGACGCGTCCTGCCGCTTCGGCTGCCGCTTCCGGTTCGGGTCGGTCCCTGACTGCATGTTGGATGGCGATGTCGGCTGTGTACAGGGCGCGGTTGCGGGCGAAGGCGTCGCCGTGGAGGAGGACGGCCTGTTCGGCGCCGGCGGCGGCGCGTTCGTGCTGGCCGAGGTCGGCTCGGGCGAGGGATTCGAGTCCGGCGAGTTCGGCGGGGGTGAAGAATTCGAGCCAGTCGGGATCGGCTTCGGTGGGGCCTTTGGCGTAGTGGTGGTGGGCGCGGACGATGGCGGCGTCGGTGGCGGCGCGGTCGCCCATCAGCGCCCAGCCGCCTGCTTCGCGGGCGTGGAAGAGGGCGGTCATGCGGGGCGATCCGAGCGGGAGGGCAGCTGCCTGGGCGCCCTGGGCGTTGGCGACGGCTTCGCGGGGGCGTCCTTGGGCTTTGGCCAGGAGGGAGAGGCAGCCGAAGGCGTGGGCTTCGAGGGCGGGGTCGTCGGCGATGCGGGCGGCGGCAAGGGCTTCGCCGTAGAGGGAGTGCGCGTCGGCGGGACGGCCGCTGTCGTAGGAGAGCCAGCCGGCGGCGATGGAGAGCGCGCCGGTGGCAGAGCGCAGTTTCTGTCCGGAGCGTTCGGTGTAGGTGCCGGACTGGAGCCAGCTGTAGGCGGTGTGCAGGGCTTCACCGGCGGCCTTGCGCAGGGGGCCTGAGCCGTGGTTGTGGTCGTGCCCATACAGGGTGGTGACGGCGTGGGTGAGGGCGCGGACCTCGGTGGCACCGATCCGGCCGGGGCCACGGTTCGCGGCGGACAGCGGGAGGGCGAGGACGACACCTGTGCTGTCGCGGAAGAAGGTTCTGCGGTCCACCGGCTCGCCTCCGTTTTCCAGCTCGTGTGCTCGGGCCGCCGGACGGGATCGTGCCGAGGTCGGGCCTTCGGGGAGGCGGAAGCCGAGCTGGGCCATGGTCCGCCCGGTGAGTGCCGTCAGTACGCGTCGGTAAACCGCGCGGGGGCAGTCGACTTCTCCGTCTTCCCAGGCGGCGATCAGTCGCGCGGAGCAGCCGATGTTCTCGCCCATGGCCTTGGCCTGTTCGTTGAGGCATTTGGCGAGTTCGGGGCGAGACATCTGGAGCTCGTCTTCGCGCAGTGCGCGTAAGTCCAGGTTGGGTCGGCGTTCGGTCATGCCGGGCTCCGGGGGCATCCGCTGGGTGGGGTGCGGTGACCGTACCGCCCCCAGGCATGGTCTGCCCGGTCTTTGGGCGTTCTTCACCTTCCGGGCCGGAGTTGCATCGCTCTTTCATCGCGGGCGCGTCGCGGACGGTGTGCGGGCTGCGGTTGCTTGGAGGTCGGACATGACGACCGATCAGGGAGGCGGCTATGGAGAAGAAGTCCTTGTCCACCTGGCACGCGCTGGCTGCGGTGACCGAGCAGCGGCGCAAGCAGTGGCGTTTCGGCGGTGGCGGAGCGGGCTGGGTGCACTGCGGGCAGGCGTGGGACGCGCTCGCCATCAGCCCCATCGTCCTGGGCCTGGATGCACTGACCGATCTGGGGCTCAGCCCGCAGCGTGGCTATCCGGTGCTCGCCGACCACATGCGGGGGGTCTTGTACGTGATGGTGGCTCCGGGCACCGCGGCGTCGGCCGCGAGTCTGCCCCGTGTACGCGGCCTCTCCGTCGGTCATCAGCTGCTGGTTCCGTATGCCGAGGATGGCACCCCGAGCGCGCACTGGGTCAGCGCGCCACGTGAGGATCCGCCTCCCCTCATCCGAGCCGATCTGATCAGCGGCGCACTGATGCGCCTGACGTCCGCTGTCCGGGTCGAAAGAACAGCGTCGTGATCCACGGCGCCCTCACCGGCCTGCAAGCAGGGCTTGCCCTCACGGCACTGGCCCTTTCCCTCACGGAGGCACGACGGGCCGGTCGCCGCCAGGCTTCGCAACGTCCTCCTGCCCGTTCGTCCCCCCACACCTCATCCGCGTTCCCGCCAGCCAACAGCTCACCGTCGGCAGGCCCGCACAGCCTGGAAGCCACCCCCGTCACGTGTTCCGCCCGACCTGCTCAGGAGGCCCCCGTGTACGACCGTTCCCCCTTCACCGCCCTTGCCGGCTCCACTGTCCTGGTGACCGGCGGAGCCGGACTTATCGGCTCCCGCATCGCCGCTCAGCTGCGTCAGCTGAATGCGCGTCCGATCTCCCTGTGCACGATGGACGCCTACCCCGCGCACGTCTACACCGGCTCCTTCGGCGTCGACCCCACCGACCCGGACGTGGTCACCGGAGACGTACGGGATGCCGGACTGGTCCGCAAGCTCGTGGGTGAGTCGGACTACGTCATCCACGCCGCCGCGCTCGCCGACGTCGCCGCCTGTACCCGCGACCCGCTGACCGCGATCGACGTCAACATCGCCGGGACCCAGAGCGTGCTGGACGCCGTCGCCGCCAGCGACCGGGTCCGCCGGATGGTGTTCGTCTCCTCCGCCAGCGTCTACGGCGACGGCACACCTGAAGAGGCCACCAGCCCGGACCTGCTGACGATGCGGCAGCTCCTGGAGGCCGTTCATGGACGGATCCCGCCCCAGTTCCACGAGTCCCACGCCATGCGGCCCGTCTCTGTCTATGGCAACACCAAGATGTGGGGCGAGGAACAGACCAAGGTGGTCCTGGGGCAAGTCGGCACCTCGTACAGCATCGTCAGGTACTTCTCCGTTTACGGCGAGCCGCAGACGATCAAACCGCGGTCGCACTCGTGGGTGGTGGCCTGGTTCGCCGCCCGCGCCTCGCTCGGGCTGCCGCTGCACCTCAACGGTGGGGGCCGTCAGGTCCGCGACCTCACCCACGTCGATGACATCGCTGAGGGCACCCTGCGTGCGCTCACCAGCCCCCGCGCGCACACCGAGACGATCAACATCGGCACCGGGGTGGCGACCAGCATCCGCGATGTCGCCGACCTGGTCCGGGCCCACTATCCGGGCACCGCGCTGCTGGAGACACCGCTCCCGGCCGGGGACCCCCTGGGCGGGTACGCCTCGATCCGCCGCATGGAGAACATCCTGGGCTGGAAGCCGCAGGTGAGCGTCGCCGACGGGATCAGTCGCTACGTGCGGTGGCTGGACCGCACCCCGCAGGCCGCTCCCAGCTGGCTGACGGAACCCGCGACCGCCTAGAGCCTGCGGGCACGGCCCGGAGCCGGGCTCGGATCCACGCCCGGCGGGCCGTCCCGGCACCATAGCCGACTTCTCCAGCCGTCGGACAGCGGCTGACATTTGATGAAGGGGACGCCCATGACTTCGCTCCTGCTCGGCCAGTACATCACCGCTCCCACCCACGGACCGCTCGCCGCCACCCCGTATGGCAGCCTCGCCTCCTACGACCTGGCCGACTTCCTCGCGCAGTGGCCGGACCTCCACCGCAAGGCCCTCGCCGCGCTCGGCAGGGCAGGCCGCATCCACCCGACCGCGTACGTGCACCCTCAGGCGATCATCGGTGACGACGTGATCATCGGGCCCTACGCCCGGGTGTACGAGTTCTCCACCGTCCGCAAGGGCGCCGTCCTGTGCGCTGGCGCGTCGGTGGGCTTCAACTGCGAGGTGACCGCAGCGTTCGTCGGCGAAGGCACCGTCCTGGGCCACCGCATCGGCGTCAACCGCACGATCATCGGCGCCGACGCCCACCTCTCGGCGGGCGTGCAGGTGGCCGGCATCCACATGAGCGGCAACATGCGCTCGCCCGACCGCGAGGTCATCATCCGCACCGACACCGGCATCTACCGATGCGGGACGCCCCAGTTCGGGGCGGTTATCGGAGACGGGACCCAGACCGGCAGCAACATCAGCCTCGGGCCCGGCGTCGCGATCGGGCGCCACACCCAGATCAACAGCGGCGTCACGCTCGCGATCCGCGCCGTCCCCGAACACAGCGCCATCACGGCCCCCCACACCGCTCAGGCCCACGTTCACCCACGCCGGACCCATTCCTCCCGGGCCGCCCGGTGACCGGCCGATACCCCGACCCGTCCGGCAATCCCAGCGATCGCGGGCGGGCCGGACTTCAGCCCCTGCGCATCGCCGTCGGCTCCGACCGGGCCGGGCACTCCTTGAAGGAGGCCCTCACGGAACATCTGCGCGGGCACCCGATGGTCGCGTCCGTCCTCGATGTCGGAGTGGACGCCCACACTCAAAGGGCGTACCCGCAGATCGCGGTAGCAGCAGCCCGGCTCATTGCCGGGGAAGCGGTGGACCGGGCCGTCCTGGTCTGCCACACCGGCCTCGGGGTCGCCATCGCCGCGAACAAGGTCACCGGGATCCGGGCGGTGACCGCCCACGACGCGCTGTCCGTGCGGGCCGCGGTGCTGTCGAACGATGCGCAGGTGCTGGCCTTCGGCGCAGGCGTCATCGGGCTCGCGCTCGCCCGGCACCTGACCGACGAGTGGCTCGCCTGCCGCTTCGATCCGACGTCATCGGCGGCCCGCAAGGTCCAGATGATCATGGACCTCGAACCCGCTGGCCGAACCTCCGGCCCTCACCACCGCTGACCTGATGGCTTCAGGCCTGGATGAGGAGATCTGCTGCATGCCGACCAATCCCAGTACGGTGCCCCGCACGGCGGGGCCGTTGAAGGTCCCGGTGGAACCAGCCCAGGGCGGCTGGTACACAGCCGCCGAGTACGACGCCGTCCGTCTGGCCGTGACGGCGTCGGACGACTGGCGGACGGGCTGGCGGTCCGCCGAGTACGTGAGCGGCTTCGAGGACGCCTTCGCCGACTACACCGGCGCGAGCAGGGCGGTGGCGTTCAACTCCGGTGGCACCGCACTGGAGATGGTGCTCCGCGCCCTCGCGATCAGGTCGGGAGACGAGGTGATTTCCTGCGCGATCAACTTCGTGGGCCCGCACCTCGCCGTCATCGGCCAGGGCGGCCGCCTTCTCCTGGCCGAGCCGGACCCCCGCACCCTCAACCTCGACGCTGCCGATACGGAACGGCTGATGGGGCCGCACACCCGGGCCATCCTGATCACCCACTGGAACGGCGCGATCGCCGACATCAGGCGCTTCACGGAGCTCGCCGCCCTCCACCCGCACCCCGTCCACGGGCCGCCAGCCGTCATCGTGGACGCCGCCCGCGCCTGCGGCGGCCGCACCCCTTCCGGCAAGCGGGTCGGCGCCGAGGGCTGGGCGACCGTGTTCTCCTTCGAGTCGAAAAAGCTGATGACCACGTTCGGGCAGGGCGGCATGGTCACCACCGGCGACCATGACCTGGCCGAGCGCCTGCGGGCCCTGCGGACCTACGGCGGCCGCGACGGCTGGGGCACCAACCAGATGCTCACCAAGATCCAGGCCGCCGTGGGACTGGTCCAGCTCGCCCGCCTCGACGGCATGAACGCCGCCCGCATCAGCCGCGCCCACGAACGGACGGCCGCGCTCACGGACATCCCGGAACTCGTTCTGCCTCCGATGCTCGGTGAGAGCAGGCACCTGTACTACCGGCACAACCTGCTGGTTCCCCCATCGTGGGCCGGTGAAGGCCGAGACGAGCTCATGAACGTCCTCGCCACCCGGTACGGCGTCGGCAGCATCATCAGCGACCCCGTCACCTACCTCGGCCACGGCCTCATCCGCGCCCACACCGCCGGCCAGCAGTGCCCCCGCGCCGAACAGCTCGCCGCTCGCCTGCTGTGCCCGTGCCTGCACCCGCGCATGGAGCCCGCCGACGAGGACCTGGTCCGCGACAGCGTCCGCGCGGCCATCACCGACATCGCCTGCACCCGCCCCGCCGCCGCCTGAAAGAGGGGAGCCGTCCTCATGTCCCAGTTCCAGCAGGAAATCGACGCGATCCGCGCCCGGGAGATCCACCTCACCGACCCGTACACACCCCAAGACCCCGCCGGGCTGCTGCGGATGGTGTTCATGATCCCCTTCGGGCACGCCTTCAGCCTGATGGGCAACGGGCCCATGGGCCTGTACGACCTCATCAACCGCAGGACCGACATC
>NZ_JBHWBP010000248.1:0-11413 GCF_042735575.1 Streptomyces sp. NPDC059564
CCGACCCCGCCCGCTGCCGCGCCCCCACCCGAGCCCCCGGCGGGGGCCCCTTCCATGACCCGGCCAACGGCAGCACCGTCGGCGGCGCCCGCACCCTCGCCGGGCCAGCCCCCCGGCGCCGTGTCCGCGCCGTCTACGCCCCCGGCCGTCCGGCCGCCGGAGGACGGACTCCCGCCGCGGCCGGTAGCCCCGGCCCCACCGGCGCACACCCGTCCCGGTCCGTGGTCGTGGGCCCAGCCCCCGGCGGGGGACCCGCCCCTGCCCCAACCACCGGCGTCTCCGGCATCGCCGGCAGACCAGTGCCCGGAGGACACCCCCCAGTCACCGACCCCGTCGGGCGCCCCAGCCCCACCAGCGGCACCCGTACGGGCCCGGCCCGGCCCGTCGTCGCTGGTGGGTGCCCCGCCCGCGCCCGAGCCAGCGGTTGCGCCGCCGCCGACGGGCCCGTCCCCGGACAGCGCCCCGGCACCACATGCGCCCCAGAAGGACGCATCCCGGCCCCGGCCAGGGGCCAAAGCATCATCCGCAACACCGGCAGCCGGCCCATCACCGCCAGCCGGGCTCGCGCTCCAACCGCCGTCTGCGGCCGTACCCCCGCCAGTCCGGTCCCCCGACGCAGCACCGCACGGCCCACGGCCACCATCCGGGCCCGTGCCCCAACCGCCGCCGGAAGCCATGCTCCCGGCGGACCTGTCCCCCGACGCAGCGCCGCACGGCCCACCGTCTCCAGCAGGGCCCGTGCCCCCACCGCCGTCTGCGGTCGCGCCCCTGCCGGGCCGGTCGCCCGGCGCGGCACCGCAGGCGCCACCGGAGGGCACACCGGAGGCGCCCTCACCCCGCGCAGCGGGAGCCCAGCCACCGGCCCCGGCCCCGCCCGGGGCATCGGCACGTACCCGGCCCGGACCGGCGTCGTCGGCCCAGCCCCCGGCACTCCGACCACCGACACCGCCGGCGGCCTCGCCGCCGGACGGTCGGTCCCCGGGCGGCCCTTCCATGCCGCCCGCGGGCCTGGTCATCCGGCCGCCGGGGGATGCGTCCCCGAGAGTGTCCCCCTCCGCCCCGGGGGCCCGGTCCGCTCCAAGGCTGGAGGCCGCGCTGCAGCTCCCGCCCGGGGCGGAAGAGCGTGCCGCCCAGCCCTCGGCAGAGCCCGGCCCCGAGGACCAGACCCCGTCGGGCCGCTCCCCCGCAGCCCCGGGGGACGTCCCACCGGCAGTCCGGGGGCGGCACGGCACGTCAGCATCGCGCCCCCCGTACGCGGCCCGGCCTCCCTCCGAAGCATCGGCTCCCACCGGGCCCTCAGAGGAACCCGGCCCCTGGTACCACCCTCCGGGCCACGCGCCGCCCGTCCCGGCAGGGTCCTGAGGAGGCCCGCCCCAGCCCTCGGAGGAACCCGATCCGCGACACGAACCCCCGGCCAGCTCGCCCCCGGCACCACGCCCAGTCCCGGCAAGGCTCTGAAGGGGACCGCCCAGGTCCTCCGAGGTACCCGGACCGCGATCCCAACCCCCCGTCGGCGCACCCCCGGCACCACGCCCAGTCCCGGCAGGGTCCCGAAGGGGACCGCCCAGGTCCTCGGAGGAACCCGATCCGCGATCCCAACCCCCAGCCAGCGCGCCCCCGGCACCACGCCCAGTCCCGGCAAGGCCCTGAAGGGCTCCGCCACAGCCTTCGGGGGAACCCGGCCCGTGGTGCCAGCCCTCGGTCGGCCCGCTGTCGGCGAGCCGGGTTCCGGCCGGGCCTTGAGGAGGCCCGGCCCAGCCCTCGGCGGAGGCCGGTCCCGGGGTAGCCGCCGAGGGCGTGTCGGGGGCCGGGGGCCCGGGGGGTGGGGTGGGTTCGGGGGTGGCGAGGCGGAGGGCCGTGCGGAGGGCCAGGAGGTCCAGGTGTGCCGCGAAGACCTCGTCACGGCCCGGGCGCCCCGCAGTGACCCCGGCGGCGCGGATCCCCGCGAGCAGGCTCAGGGTGAGCGGGTGCCGCGCGTCGGCCTCCCGCACCCCGTCGTCCGGGATCCCCAGGCGGGCCCGGGCGGTCCGCGCCTCGGCCTCGGTCAGGTCCCCGACGGGGAGCGCGGGCGGCAGCCGCCGGGCCGTCCGGGGCGGGGTGTACAGCACCTCGGGCGGGTACAGCTCCCCGGCCCGCTCCCAGTACTCGGGCCGGGCGGCGACCACCAGCCTGGCCCCGGTCACGCCCAGCCACCCGGCGGTGGCTCCGGTCCACGGCCCGAGGCGGTGCGCGAGCTGCGGCGGCATCTCCTCGGGGGTGTCCAGCACCACCAGCAGCGCCCGCCCGGCGGCCCCCGCCAGCCCCGCCACGCGCTCGGCCGCCCCCCACGCCAGCGGCCCCGCAGCACCGCCCACCCGCTCAGCAGCCCCCCGGACCACCGGCCCGGCGACGGCACCGGCACCGGCACCGGCCCTCCCCCACGACACCGGCCCCCCACCCCCGGCGGCGACGATCCGGCCCGCCGCCGTGAGGGCCCGTGTCACGGCGTCGGCCAGCGAGGCGTCGTCCCCGTGCAGGTCGGCGCCGCGCAGCCAGAGCGTGGGCGCGGGGCGGGGCCCCCGCGCGCGGTCGGCGGCCAGGGCGGCGAGGGCGGTGGTGCGGCCGGTGCCGGGGAGCCCGACCAGGCCGAGGACCGCCCGGTCCCCCGCGGTGAAGCCGGCCAGTGCGGCGGCGATCCCGGGGCGTCCCACCGGCTCCGGTACGGGTCCGGCCCCCGCCGACGGGGGGACCGCCGGGCCGAGGGTGAGCGCGGTCAGCTCCAGCGCGCCCGCGAGGTTGAGGTCGGCCCCGTACACCGGCACGGTGGCGGAGTTGCGTTCCAGCAGGGTCGCGAGGGGACCGCCGGGGGCGGCCGCGGCGGCCGCGCGCAGGGGGACGGCGAAGCTTCCGGAGCGGTGCTCCGAGACGAGAGCGGTGCCGAGGACCGCGAGCACCGCTCCGGTCTCCGCGTCGAGGACCGGCCCCCCGCCGGCTCCGCCGCCGGGCCTCAGGGCGTCCCGGCCGTCCGTGCCGATCGCCAGCTCGACGGTGGCGGGCAGCAGGTGGGCGCGGTCCGCCGCGGTGTAGGTGACCTCCGCACCGGCGGTGAGCACCCGCGCCTGGCGCCAGCCCCGCGCGGGGAGGCGTACGTACGTCCCCGGAGCGATCACCTCGCGCATCGCGACGGGCAGCGGCCGCAGCCCCAGCCCGTCGGTGCGTACGAGGGCCAGTCCGAGTTCGGGCAGGGCGGTGACGTCCGCCGGGCCGGCCGCCCAGCACCGGTTCCCCGGGCCGTGCAGCACCACCCGGGCCGGTCCGTCGACGGCCTCGTGGCTGGTGATCACCGTTCCGCGGTCGTCGGCGACGAAGCCGCTGCCGCGCGGGCGTCCGGCCTCGTCGCAGACCCGGACGAGTTCCGGCGCACCGTCGAAGCCCCCGGCCGCGCCGGAGCCCGGTTCCGGCCCGGGCCCCGTCTCGGAACCCCTCGCGCCGCCTGTGACCTCGTCCGTCATCACCGCACCACTCCCCCGCCGCGGGACCCGTGGTCACGACGGTAGGCAAGTGAAGATCAGCACGAAAAGCACGCGAGGCGAAAGCGCCCCCTTACGCTCCCTCCATTCACTCCGAGCGCCTGCTCGGACGGGTGAATACGGGGCTCCGGGTGGATAGAGACCTACCCGAGGGGGGTCGTGGAGCGGTGAGCAGCAGTCCATGTGCGCTCACCGCTCCACGTCAACACCGAAAACACCGGTATCACCGGTATCACCGGCACCGCCGACGACACCGGCGTCCCGCACCGTTCAGACGAAGACCGCGAGCGACTTCGCCTTGCCGCCCTTGCTCTCCACGAGCCCGAGCAGCTGCCCCTGCGGCCCGTACACGGCGACCGTCCGGCCGTCCTGGTACTCGTCCGGCATGTCGATCCGCACCCCGTTGGCGAGCAGCGAGGCCCGCCGGGAGTCCAGGTCCCACCGCGCGAACGCGGCGGCGGCCGCCTCGCCGATCGGCATCACGGTCAGCTCCTCCTGGAGCTGGTCGAGCGTGCGCGCGCGGTCGAGCTTGTACGGGCCCACCCGCGTGCGCCGCAGCGCCGTGAGGTGGCCGCCGACGCCGAGGTCGGCGCCCAGGTCGCGGGCGAGGGCGCGGATGTACGTACCGCTGGAGCAGACCACGGAGACGACGAGGTCGACGACCTTGGTGCCGTCCTCGGCCTCCGCCTCCCGCATGTCGTAGACCTGGAACGACGAGATCGTCACCGGCCGGGCCGGGATCTCGAAGTCCTCGCCGTCGCGGGCGCGCTTGTAGGAGCGCACGCCCTTGATCTTGATGGCGCTGACCTTCGACGGGACCTGCATGATCTCGCCGCTCAGCTTGGCGATCCCCGCGTCGACGGCCTCCCGGGTCACCCCGGAGGCGTCGGCGGACGAGGTGATCTCGCCCTCGGCGTCGTCCGTGAGGGTGTACTGCCCGAGACGGATCGTCCCGAGGTACTCCTTCTCGGTCAGCGCGAGGTGGCCGAGGAGCTTGGTGGCCTTCTCGACGCCGAGGACGAGGACGCCCGTCGCCATCGGGTCGAGGGTGCCGGCGTGGCCGACGCGGCGGGTCTTGGCGATCCCGCGCATCTTGGCGACCACGTCGTGCGAAGTGAAGCCGGACGGCTTGTCGACGATGACAAGGCCGTCCGGAGTCTTCCCTGCGTCGGTGCTCATTCCGCGGCTGCGTCCTCGTCGTCTTCGTCCTCGTCGCCCGGCTTCTTGTACGGGTCGGCTTCGCCGGCGTACTGGGCACCGGAGGACACCTCCCGCACCTGGGCGTCGGAGGTCCGCGCCTTCTCGAGGAGGTCCTCGATGGTCTTGGCGTTCTCCGGGAGGGCGTCCGCGACGAAGGTCAGGGTGGGCGTGAACTTGGTTCCCGCCGCCCGGCCGACCGCGGAGCGCAGCACGCCCTTGGCGCTCTCGAGGCCCGCGGCCGCGCTGGCCCGGTCCTCGTCGTCGCCGTAGACCGTGTAGAAGACCGTGGCCTCCCGCAGGTCGCCGGTGACCCGGGTGTCCGTGATGGTCACGTGCGTACCGAGACGGGGGTCCTTGACGCCGCGCTGCAGCTTCTCGGCCACCACCTCCCGGATGAGGTCCGCCAGCTTCTTCGCCCGCGCATTGTCGGCCACTGGTCCGTCTCCTTCTTCCTTGCAGACAAGCAATCAGTCTTCATCACCATGGAACCGCCGCCTCACGGACAGCAGCTCCACTTCCGGACGCGCCGCGACCAGCCGCTCACAGCGGTCGAGCACGTCCGATACGAACCCCGCGTCCCCACTCACCAGGGCGACCCCTATACGGGCCCTGCGGTGCAGGTCCTGGTCGCCCACTTCGGCCGCGCTCACGGAGAACTTGCGTTGGAGCTCGGCGACGATGGGCCGGACGACGGAGCGTTTCTCCTTCAGCGAGTGGACGTCGCCGAGGAGCAGATCGAAGGACAGAGTCCCCACGTACATGCAGTTCCGGATGTCCCGCCGGTTCGGGTTAGGTGGCCCGCCGGGCCGTCACCCGGAAGGATCTCCCGGCCGTCGCGCGGCCGGTCATCAGAACCGTACACGCAACGGCCGGGGCCGATCGACGGATATTCCGCCGACCGGCCCCGGTGTTACAGCTGCCTACGACACGGTGCGAACCGCCTCGCGCTTACGCGCGGGGCTTCTCGCGCATCTCGTACGTCGCGATGACGTCGTCGATCTTGATGTCGTTGAAGGAGCCGAGGTTGATACCGCCCTCGAAGCCCTCGCGGATCTCGGTGACGTCGTCCTTGAAGCGGCGCAGACCGGAGATGGTGAGGTTCTCGGCGACGACCTTGCCGTCGCGCAGGAGCCGCGCCTTGGTGTTGCGCTTGACCTCGCCGGAGCGGATGAGAACACCCGCGATGTTGCCCAGCTTGGACGAGCGGAAGATCTCGCGGACCTCCGCCGTACCGAGCTCGACCTCTTCGTACTCCGGCTTGAGGAGACCCTTCAGGGCCGCCTCGATCTCCTCGATGGCCTGGTAGATCACCGAGTAGTAGCGGACGTCGACACCCTCGCGGTCCGCCATCTGCGCGGCACGGCCGGCCGCACGGACGTTGTAACCGATGACGATGGCGTCGGAGCCCATCGCCAGCGAGATGTCGGACTCGGTGACCGCACCCACACCGCGGTGCAGGACGCGGATGTCGACCTCTTCACCGACGTCGAGCTGGAGCAGCGAGGACTCGAGGGCCTCGACGGCACCGGACGCGTCGCCCTTGATGATGAGGTTGAGTTCCTGGACCAGACCGGCCTTGAGGACCGAGTCGAGGTCTTCCAGGGACACCCGGCGGACGCGCTTGGCGAAGTTGGCGTTGCGCTCACGCGCAGCACGCTTCTCGGCGATCTGACGGGCGGTGCGGTCCTCGTCGACGACGAGGAAGTTGTCGCCGGCGCCGGGGACGTTGGTGAGACCCAGGACCAGGACGGGGGTCGACGGACCCGCTTCCTCGACGTTGTTGCCCTTGTCGTCGAGCATGGCGCGCACTCGGCCGTAGGCGTCGCCCACGACCATCGTGTCGCCGACGCGGAGGGTACCGCGCTGGACGAGGACGGTGGCGACGGCACCGCGGCCGCGGTCGAGGTGGGACTCGATCGCAATACCCTGAGCGTCCTGCTCCGGGTTGGCACGCAGGTCGAGCGAGGCGTCGGCGGTGAGGACGACGGCCTCGAGCAGGGAGTCGATGTGCAGACCCTGCTTGGCGGAGATGTCGACGAACATCGTGTCGCCGCCGTACTCCTCGGCGACCAGACCGAACTCGGTGAGCTGACCGCGCACCTTGACCGGGTCGGCACCCTCGACGTCGATCTTGTTGACCGCGACGACGATCGGGACGCCGGCGGCCTTGGCGTGGTTCAGCGCCTCGATCGTCTGCGGCATGACGCCGTCGTTGGCCGCGACCACGAGGATCGCGATGTCGGTCGACTTCGCACCACGGGCACGCATGGCGGTGAACGCCTCGTGACCCGGGGTGTCGATGAAGGTGATGCGACGCTCTTCGTCGTTCACCTCGGTGGAGACCTGGTAGGCACCGATGTGCTGGGTGATGCCACCGGCCTCGCCCGCGACGACGTTCGTCTTGCGGATGGCGTCGAGGAGGCGGGTCTTACCGTGGTCGACGTGACCCATGACGGTGACGACCGGCGGACGCGGCATGAGGTATTCCTCGCCGCCCTCGTCCTCGCCGAACTCGATGTCGAAGCCCTCGAGGAGCTCGCGGTCCTCTTCCTCCGGGCTGACGATCTGGACGACGTAGTTCATCTCGCCGGCCAGCATCTCGAGCGTCTCGTCGGAGACGGACTGCGTGGCAGTGACCATCTCGCCGAGGTTCATCATCACGGCGACGAGCGACGCCGGGTTGGCGTTGATCTTCTCCGCGAAGTCGGTGAGGGAGGCACCGCGCGACAGGCGCACGGTCTCGCCGCCACCGCGCGGCAGCATCACGCCGCCGACGGACGGGGCCTGCATGGCCTCGTACTCCTGGCGCCTCTGACGCTTGGACTTGCGACCACGACGGGCCGGACCGCCGGGACGGCCGAAGGCACCCTGCGTGCCACCACGGGCACCGGGACCACCGGGACGCCCGCCGAAGCCGGGACGACCGCCGCCACCGGCACCGGCCGGACCGCCGCCGAAGCCGCCGCCACCCGGACGCGGGCCGCCGAAGCCGCCGCCGCCCGGACGCGAGCCCGGACCGGCCGGACGACCGGCGAAGCCGCCGCCCGCGGGACGACCGGCGCCACCGGGACGCGGACCGCCCGCACCGGGACCACGGCCACCGGGGCCGCCACCGGGACGGGGACCGGGACCACCGGCAGCGGGACGCTGCGGCATCATGCCCGGGTTGGGACGGTTACCGCCGGGAGCACCACCGGGACGCGGGGCGCCGCCCTGCGGACGGGGCATGCCGCCCGGGGTCGGACGACCCGCACCGGCGCCCTGGGGACGCGGAGCGCCACCGGGACCACCCTGCGGGCGGGGAGCACCCTGGCCGCCGCCGGCGCCGGGGGCACCGGGACGGGGAGCGCCGGCCGGACGGGGCGCCTGCGGGCGCGCCATGCCGGTGGAGCCACCAGAGGTGAACGGGTTGTTGCCCGGACGGGGACCCGCCGGACGGGCGCCCTGCGGACGCGGGGCCTGGCCACCGGGACCGGCGGGACGCTCGGCGCGCGCCGGAGCGGCACCGGCCGGACGCGGGGCGCCGGGACGGGCGCCGGCCTGGCCACCCTGACCCTGGGCCGGACGCTGCTGCGCCGGACGGGGGCCGGGAGCGGCGGCGGGACGCTCGGTGCGCGCCGGGGCGGCCGGAGCCGCCGGAGGCGCGGAGAACTCGGTCGCCACGGGAGCCGCCGGAGCGGGCTTCGGGGCGGCCGGAGCCTTCGGGCCGGGACGCGGGCCGGAGGCGGCCGGGGTCACCGGGGCGGCGGGCGCCGCGGCGGCCGGAGCCTCTGCGACGACCGGCTTGGGGGCCGGTGCGCCGGGCTTCGGCGCAGCGGGACGTGCAACGGCACCCGGGGTGGGAGCCCCGGGCTTGGCGGGCGCGGCCTTGCGGGGCGCGCCGGGCTTCGCAGCGGACTTGCCGGCGTTGCCGCCGGGCCCCTGCAGTGCGTCAGTCAACTTGCGTACAACCGGCGCCTCGATCGTCGAGGACGCCGAACGGACGAATTCACCGAGTTCTTGGAGCTTGGCCATGACGACCTTGCTCTCCACCCCGAACTCCTTGGCGAGTTCGTATACCCGGACCTTAGCCACTTCGCTCCTTTTAGGTCCGGGTTACGCCGGACCGTCGCTACTTCATGGGCGTACTCATCGCGTACTCATCGAGTGCTCATCGCAATCTCGACCTACTTCCAACTCGCGAGGTACCTGACCGCACGGCGTATCCGTGCCGTACTACTTCTTACGGTGTCGCCCCGGCCTCACCGGCCAGGGCTTTGCGCAGTTCCGTCGTGTCGAGCGCTCCGGCGGACCGAAGGGCCCGGGGGAACGCTCTGCGGCGGACCGCCTGGTCGAGGCAGACCACGGCAGGGTGCACGTAGGCACCCCGGCCGGGCAGCGTACCGCGTGGATCAGGGACGCATTCGTCCCCGATCGCCACGATGCGCAGCAGATCGCTCTTGGCCGCTCGCTCCCGACACCCCACACAGGTGCGTTCGGGGCATGCGCGGGCTTGCGTCCGGCCAGACACGCCTAAGTCTACCTCCCCGTACCGACCTCACCCCTTCAGGTGAAAAATCGAACGGATGTCGTTGTGATCCACCAGGGACCCCGAGTACTCGGGGTCCCTGTCTACCGGCCGGAAACCTCCGACCGGTACCGATTTATTCCCGGCCCCGGCCCTGACCACGGTCGTGGCCACGGTCGTGGCCACGGTCCTGGCCACGACTGTCGTCCCGGTCGCCGCCCCGGCCGCCGTCGCCGTCCCGGTCCGAGGGCTCCTCGGTGTCGGGGCGGATGTCGATGCGCCAGCCGGTGAGCCGCGCGGCGAGGCGGGCGTTCTGGCCCTCCTTGCCGATGGCCAGCGACAGCTGGTAGTCGGGCACGGTCACCCGCGCGGAGCGCGAGTCCCAGTCGACGACCTCGACCTTGCTCACCCGAGCGGGTGACAGGGCGTTCGCGACCATCTCCGCCGGGTCGTCCGACCAGTCGACGATGTCGATCTTCTCGCCGTGCAGCTCGGCCATCACGTTGCGCACGCGGCTGCCCATCGGGCCGATGCAGGCGCCCTTCGGGTTGAGGCCCGAACGGGTGGACCGGACGGCGATCTTGGTGCGGTGACCGGCCTCACGGGCGATCGCGGAGATCTCGACGCTGCCGTCGGCGATCTCCGGGACCTCCAGGGAGAAGAGCTTCTTCACCAGGTTGGGGTGGGTGCGCGACAGCGTCACGGACGGACCGCGGACACCCTTCGCCACCCGCACGACGTACGCCTTCAGGCGCAGTCCGTGCGTGTAGTCCTCGCCGGGGACCTGCTCCTGCACCGGCAGGATGGCCTCCAGCTTGCCGATGTCGACGAGGACGTTCTTGGGGTCCTTGCCCTGCTGGACGACGCCGGTGATGACGTCACCCTCGCGGCCGGCGAACTCACCGAAGGTCAGGTCGTCCTCGGCGTCGCGCAGACGCTGGAGGATCACCTGCTTGGCGGTCGTCGCGGCGATCCGCCCGAAGTCCGACGGCGTGTCGTCGAACTCCTTGGGCTCCTGGCCCTCTTCGAGGTCCCTCGGGTCCTCCGTCGCCCACACGACCACGTGACCATTGGTGCGGTCGAGCACGACGCGGGCACGGCGGAAGCTGCCCTCGGTGCGGTGGTACGCGATGAGGAGGGCCGACTCGATCGCCTCGACGAGCAGGTCGAAGGAGATCTCCTTCTCCCGGACCAGACCCCGCAGGGCACTCATGTCGATGTCCACGGCTACGCCTCCTCTTCCTTCTTGTCCTTGCGGTTGAACTCGATCTCGACACGCGCCTTGGCGATGTCGGTGAACGCGATGCGGCGGGCGGTCGCCTTGCGGCCCTTCACGCCCGGTACTTCGAGGTCCATGCCCTCGTCGTCGACGTCGAGGATGCGGGCGATCAGTTCCCCGCCCTCGGCCAACTGGAACTTCACGAGGCGGCCGATCGCCCGAACGTAGTGACGGTGCTCGCTGAGCGGGCGGTCCGCGCCCGGGGAGCTGACTTCGAGGACGTACTCGTCCTCGCCCATCACGTCGGATGCGTCGAGCAGGTCGGAGACCTCACGGCTCAGCTCGGCACAGACGTCCAGCTCCACGCCCTCATCGGAATCCACCACGATCCGCAGCATCCGGCGCTTGCCCGCCTTGGACAGCTCGATCTCCTCGAGGTCCAGGCCCTTGGCGGCGACGAGCGGCTCCAGCAGTCCGCGCAGCCTGTCGCTCTGGGTCGTGCTCATCCGGGTGACTCCTCGGCCGCGTGTGCTGTTGTGGTTTTCCGTCGCGTGTCAGGTCAAAGGGTATCCGGTCGCGGGGGGTGTTGCCGTCCGCGCTCCCGGCGGGCCCCCCGGGTACCGTGATCACACCTCTGCCCCGACACCACCCCCGAGGACGGCGCCGTGCCCTGGACCCTGCCCGTGAGGCCCTCGCGAAGGAGCCTGCTCGCCGGAGCCGCCGGTGCGGCCGGGGCCGCCCTGCTCACCGGGTGCACCGGTGGGGGCGGCCCGGCCGGAGCGGATACCGGGATTCCACTCGAACGGCGGATGCGGGAGGGCGCCGTTCGTGACAGTGCGCGGCTGCTGGAACGTTACGACGCCACCGCGGCCGTCCACCCCGGCCTGGCGGAGCGCCTCGCGCCGCTGCGCACGGCCGTCGCGGCGCATGCGGCGGCCCTGGCCTTCGCGGAGCCCGACGGCGGCGGCCGCACCCCGT
>NZ_JBHWBP010000249.1:0-11398 GCF_042735575.1 Streptomyces sp. NPDC059564
GTTCCGGGGCCGCCCCTTTCTGCCGTGGGCCCGCCGTACGCGGCTAGTCGAGGTTGGCGTTGGGGAAGTGCCGGGCGGCCACGTCGGAGTACGCGGGCACCCGCATCCGCTCCGGCGCGGTGAGGGCGAGGCCGCGTACCGCGGGCATCCGCAGCGAGTCCGGGATGCTCCCGAGCGCCGATGCCGGCAGGGCCAGGTGCCGCAGGTGTTCCAGGCGCCCGATGGCCTCCCAGTCCGCCGGGCCGGGCGTCCCGGCGAGCCACAGGTCGCTCAGCCGCGGGTGGCGCACCAGGCCCCGCAGGGACGGTGTGGGCCGGGTGAGCTGGAGCGTGACCAGTGAGACGCCGGGGGCGAGGGAGTCCAGGGACCACTCCGCGTAGGACCCGGTGAGGGTGAGCGAGTGCAGCGCGGGCCAGCTGCGGGTCACGGCGTCCAGGGAGAGGGAGCCGGTGAGGATGAGCACGGCGTCCTCGACGGGGAGCCCGTGGAGCCCCGACAGATCCCGCAGCGCCCCGCAGTGGGCGATTTCCACACGTTTCAGGGAGCGCTGTCCGCCGAGGAAGTCCACGTCGGTCAGTCCGGGGTTGTTCTCCAGGGTCAGCCCCTCGATCTGGATCTGCTCCAGGCACGCGGTGAGCGCCCGGTGCGAGAGCTCCCCGGTCGCCCTCAGCTCGCGCACGCCGAGTCCGACGAGGGCTTCCAGCTGGGCGTCCGAGCGGACGGTGACCCGCTCCGGGGGCGGATCGAGGCCGGCGATGACCTCGGCGGCGTACCGGCGGCTGTCGAACATCGACCAGAGCTGGACGAGCGTGTCCCGCAGGTGCTCGGAGGGATGGGCGCGGTACCGGGCCAGGAAGGGGATGGCGAGGTCGGAGCCGACCGCGCCGGCGGCGACGACCGAGAGGTGGGCCTCCCGGTCGGTGGCCGCCCCCTCCGGGCCGGGCAGCAGGTCCAGGACGAGCGGGCCCACCGCTCCCAGGGCGCGGGCGGCCTCGATGTCTGCGGGCGGCACGAGCCGGGCCGCCTGCTGTTCGACGTCGGTGCGGATCGCGGGGTCGAGTTCCGGGGCGCCCTCCAGGGAGGCGAGGGCCAGCAGGGCCGAGCGGTCGGTGTTGCGGGACAGCAGGGCCCGGAGGATCTCCGCGCGGTCGCGGGGGCGGCCCTGGGCCACCGCGAGGCGGATGACGTCCTCCCACTGGTCGTCCTCGCAGTGCGCGGCCAGTTCCCCGAAGCTGACGTCGTCCAGGGCCGCACGGGCCCCCAGGAAGTCCTGGAAGGTGCGGTGGACGAACTCGACGGTGTCCTCCGTCGGGGCCCGCAGCAGGCCCGTGCGGTTCACGAAGTGCCGTAGGACGTCGGAGGCGCCGCCCAGGGCCGCGGCGGCGGCCGGGACCGAGGGGAGGGCCTTCTCGAGGAGCTCGCGGGCCTGCTGCCGGTCCAGCTCGGTGTGGCCGTTGCGGATCAGCCAGTACGCCAGCCGCTGGAGCAGCTGGAGCTGCGGTTCCTCCGCCAGGTCCGGCAGCAGCAGGTCCCGCTCGATGTCGCGGCGGTAGAGCAGCATCGACAGGGCGGCGGTGTACAGCTCTTTGCGGCCCGACGGGAGGAAGCCCCGGCGTTCGCGGTGCAGGGCGCAGATCAGCCCGCACAGCAGGGGGTTGGTGGCGAGCCGGTCGAGGTCGGGCTTGGCGCGGACGGCGGCCAGCAGCTGGGCGCCGTCCGCGTCCGGGGCCCCGGCGGCGCGGTGCCAGCGTTCGACGAAGCCGGCGACTTCGGCCCGGTTCATGGGGGACAGGGTCAGCTCGTCGAAGCCCTCCCCGGCCAGCCAGTCCTGGCGGACCGCCGAGGGGCGGGAGGTGACCAGCCAGCGGTTGCCCGGGTACGCCGCGAGCAGCCTGGCGAGCCAGTCGCGGGCGCGGGCGCGCTCGGGCTCCGGGATCTCGTCCAGGCCGTCGACCAGCATCAGGGCGCGCCGGTCGCGCAGCACCCTGGCCTCCCAGCCCGGGGGCTGGGCCCCGGCCAGCGGGGAGCCGGCGGAGCCGAGGAAGTCCCCGGGGGCGGGCAGGCGCTCCCCGTGGCGGGTCAGGGTGCGCAGGGGCAGGACGTAGGGGATGCGCCCGCCCTGGCCGCCCCGGGCCGCGGAGACGGCGAGCCACTGGACCAGGGTGGTCTTGCCGGAGCCGGCCTCGCCGCGCAGCAGGGCCCGTTCGCCGCGGGTGAGGACCTCGTCGGCGGGGGCGGTGCGCAGGCCCTCGCCGGTGCCGCTCGCGGCTTCGAGGCTGAGGTAGGCGACGTCCAGGGGCCAGCGGGCGGCGTCGGGGGCGAGGTCGAGGCCGAAGATCGTGAGGGTGCCGTGCCGCGTGGCCGTGTAGGCGAGGTAGTCGCGTTCGAAGGCGGCGTCGGCACCGGCCGGGTCCGGGCGGGCGGCGTCCATGATCGCGATCAGCCGTGCGATGAGGCGGGTCTGTTCCACGAGGGCGGCCGGGACGAAGGTGGCGCGCTGGGTGAAGAAGTTCAGCACGTGCAGGCAGGTGGCGGTCAGCAGCCGGTCGTGGAAGAGCAGCGCGTCCCGGCCGAGTACGGGTTCGGGGGCGGCGGCCCGCAGTTGCCGGGCGAGGGCCTCGTGGCCGAGGTGGACGGCCTGCAGGTCGGTCAGGGTGATGTCGCCGAGTGCCTGGAGGGTGGTGGCGAGGGCGGCGGCGACGCCCGCCTCCTCGCCGGGGGGTACGGGCCGCTCGCCGGGGGTCCGCAGGGCCTCCTCGACGGCGGTGTCGGCCAGTCGTCGCAGGTCGTCCCGGTCCAGGACGCGTTTCTCGCGCAGGGAGACGTGGGGGGCGATGCGTACGGGTCTGTCCACGAGGCCGGCGCCCGGGCCCTCGGTCCGTAAGAGCTTCCTGAGCAGCGGGCCCATCACGGCCGTGGTCAGCCGTATGCCCGCCATCGATGCGTCCATGACGCGGGAGCGTAGTGACGGTTGCGGGCGCAGGCCCCGTAAACGGGCCTGGACGTCCCGGGCCGGTGACAAGCCGCACAGGGCAAAACGGACCTACTAGGACCTCTCGTAGGTTTTGTAGCCCGTTTTGTCCACCCCTGGCCCGGCATTGTCCACCCCCCGGCCCAGCCCGGACGCCGTCAACAGGACGTACATCACTCGCGCCGATACGAGGCCGGGTAGTAATCGGGAGGTTTGGGGAAGAACGGGGACCCGGGTTACCAAGGATGGGCAAGCCCGGCACCGACGGCTCACGGCCGCAGCGCCGGGTCCTTTCTTGCCTGATTCACGTCCTTGTCCCCGGCCCCGGAGGTCAGCACATGTCCGCGAAGCGCGTCAGCACCCGTCGTACCCGTATCGCCCTCACCGCCACCGGTCTCGGTGCGGTCCTGGCACTCGGGGCCGGGACGACCGCCGCCTTCGCCGACGAGGCCCCCGCCGCGCTCCCCGCCGTCGCCGGGCAGATCTCCGTCGAGGCGCAGGCGCAGGCCCAGGCCGCCGCCTCGGCGAAGACCGGTCTGTGGGACAAGCCGGTGAAGACCTACACGCTGTCCGCGACCTTCGGCAAGGGCGGCACCATGTGGTCGCACAAGCACTCCGGCCAGGACTTCGCCGTCCCCGTCGGCACCCCGGTCAAGGCCGCGGCCGCCGGCACCGTCGTGAAGGCCGGCCCGAACGGCGGCGGCGACGGCCCCGCGTACGGCAACGCCATCGTGATCAAGCACGCGAACAACACGTACTCGCAGTACGCGCACCTCTCGAAGATCCAGGTCAAGATCGGCCAGAAGGTCTCCGTGGACCAGCGGATCGCGCTGTCCGGCAACACCGGCAACTCCAGCGGCCCGCACCTCCACTTCGAGATCCGCACCACCCCGAACTACGGCTCCGCCGTCAACCCGGTCGCCTTCCTGCGCACCGTCGGCGTCACCGTCTGATACGCGGCCCCGAGAGGGCACCGCCCCCGCCCCGGAACCCGGGGCGGGGGCGCGGTCATATCAGCCAGGAGTGCGTGGACCTGGTCTTCTTGTCGGGCTTGTTGTTCTTCAGCGCCGTGATCTGCTCCTGCCCCAGCACCTGGTCGAAGACCCGGATGTGGTCGAGCGGACCGTCCCACGCGGCGCTCCAGATCCCGTGGTGGCGGGCCCGGCCCAGCTGCAGCGGCCCGGGGCCGGCCCAGATGCCGGAGACCTGCGCCTGACCGGCCTGCTTGTCGTCCACCCACAGCGCGATGGTCTTCTTCTCCGCGTCGTAGGTCCCCGTCAGCAGGGCCCACGTCCGCGTCGTGTTGACGTTGTCCACGACCACCTGCTGGGCCGTCGCCGCCTGGCCCTTGTCGCCGGTCTGCACCCGGAACACCCAGGCCTTCTTGCCGTTCACGACCTCGAAGCCCAGCTCGAAGGAGTACGAGACCCCGTCGCCCTGGCTGACCGCCATCCGCGAACCGGTCTCGGACACGTTGTAGGCGCGGGTGGAGACGGTGAAGCTCTTCGTGACGTCCACGCCCGCCTCCGCGCCCTGCGCGTACGAGTCCGCCGTCCCCTTGAACCGGACCTCGGTCCGCTTGGCCAGCTCGCCCAGCGAGGCGCCCGGGCCGAGCGCGATGCCCATCTTGCCGCTGCGGTCGCGCAGCAGGTTCGGTTCGCCCGGCACCGTCGGGGAGTCGTCCTCCGGGGTCTTGGGGTCCGCGGACCCCGACGGGCCGGAGGGGCCGGGGGAGTCCGAGGAGGCCGTCACCGGCTCCTTCCCGGGCCCGTCCGACCCGTTCAGTACGAAGAAGGCCGCGCCCCCCGCCACCAGGACCACCGCCAGGGCGCCGATCCCGATGGTCAGCATCCGGCGCTTGCGCCGCTGCGCCTCGGTGCGGTCGGCCATCGCCTGCCAGTCCGGCTGCGCGGCGGCGGCGCCGAAGGCGTCCGGGGCGGGCCCGCCGGGAGGGAACGGTTCCGCGCCGAGCGGCGGCTGCGCCTGCGGCGGGCCGAAGCCCTGCGCGCCGGCCGGCTGACCGGGCGCCGGCTCGGGCTGGTAGGGGTTGGCGCCCGGCTGGGGGGCGGCCTGTCCGGGCTGCGGATAGCCGTACCCGCCGGATATCCGGTCAGCCGGGTATCCGTAGCCGCCGCTCCCGGAGGCGGGGTCGGGCTGGGGGCTGTGGGGGCGATCCGTACCGTCAGTCATGGCACGGATGCTAAAACATCGCGGTGTGCGGGCGAACGGCCGCCGGTCCCGATCCGGCACCGATCACGCCGGGGAGAAGCCGGGGAGAAGCCGGAGAGGAGCCGGAGAGGAGCCGGGGAGCAGCCCCCGGCGCCGCCTCAGCCCGGCAGCTGGATGATCGGGAAGCTGCCCGTGGCCGTCGGCGCGTGCTCCGGCAGCCACAGCACCGCCACCGCCCCCGCCGCGGCGCCCTCGCCCGTGGCCCCGCCCGGGGCCGCCACGTTGCGGAACGTCAGCCGCGCGCCCAGGACCCGCGCCTGGCCCTCCGCGATGGTCAGCCCCAGCCCGTGCCCGACCCCCGCCCGGTCCGTCGACCCCGTCCGGAAGCGGCTCGGCCCCTCCAGCAGCAGCGCCTCGGGGAATCCCGGCCCGTGGTCCCGTACGCGCACGACCCGGCCCTCGATGTCGACCTGGACCGGCGGCTGCCCGTACCGGGCGGCGTTGGCCAGCAGGTTGCCGAGGATCCGCTCCAGGCGGCGCGGATCGGTGCTGACGATCTCGTCGGCGACCACCCGTACCGAGGCCTCCGGCATCAGGGAGGACACCCGCCGGCTCACGAACTCGCCCAGCGCCACGTCCTGCAGCTCGGCCCGCTCCGACGCGCTGTCCAGCCGGGCCACCTCCAGTACGTCCTCGACCAGCGCCCGCATCGCCTGGGCCCGGTCGCGCACCAGCTCCGTCGGCCGGCCCGGAGGCAGCAGTTCCGCCGCCGTGAGCAGGCCCGTCACCGGGGTCCGCAGCTCGTGCGCGATGTCCGCGGTCACCCGCCGCTCGGCCTCCAGCCGCTGCTGGAGCGCGTCCGCCATGGCGTCCACGGCCCGCGCGAGGTCGTCCGTCTCGTCCCGTACGACGCCGCCGACGGCGTCCCGCACCCGTACGTCCGGATCCCCGTGCGCCACCCGCTGCGCGGCGGCCGCGGCCTTGCGCAGCCGGCTGGAGATCTGGCCGCCGATCAGCACCCCGAGGGCCGATCCGCCGATCACCACGGCCAGCGAGCCGACCACCAGGGCCCGGTCCAGGTCGCGCACCATGTTGGCGCTCTCCTGGAACCGGTGGTTCAGGGAGAGCACCTGCCCGTTGCCGAGCGGTACGGCGGCCCACACCTGCGGTCCCTTGCGGGACTCCTGGACGTAGGTGCCGCGCCGCCCCGAGCGGGCCTTGTCCCGCAGCTCGGCGGGCAGCTCGGGATCGTTGAGCTTGGCCCCCCAGATGGGCTTGCGGCCGCCCTCGGGCGTGCGGGCGATCCACTGCACCCGCTCCAGCTCCTGCTCGCGAGCGCTCTCAAGCATCGACACGCGGGCAGCGCTGTGCACCACCAGGCTCAGTGCCAGCGCGGTGAGCGCGCCGACGGCGGCGATGGCGAGCGTGATCTTCCAGCGGATCCCCGTGCGCAGGGTGAAGCGCCTCATGCGGTCGCGGTCCTCATGGTCCTCATGCGGTCGCGTCCCCCATGACCTTCGCCTTCCTCATCCCTATGCCTTGAGTTTGTATCCGAAGCCCCGGACCGTCTCGATCCGGTCCTGCCCGATCTTGGTGCGCAGCCGCTGGACGTGGACGTCCACGACGCGGGTGTCGCCGCCCCAGTCGTAGTCCCAGACCCGCTCCAGCAGCCGGTCGCGGGAGAGGACGGTACCGGGCGCGGAGGAGAACTCCAGCAGCAGCCGCATCTCGGTCGGCGTCAGGGCCACGGACGCGCCCGCCTTGCGGACCTCCATGCCCTCGGTGTCGACCTCCAGGTCCCCGAAGGACAGCACCCCGCGCTCGCCGGAGCCGTCCGCCTCGGAGCCGTTCGAGGCGCCGTTCTGCGGGCCGCCCGCGTGCCCGAAGCGGCGCAGCACGGCGCGGATCCGGGCGACGAGGACCGAGCCGTCGAAGGGCTTGGTGACGTAGTCGTCCGCGCCCGCCTCCAGCCCCAGGACCACGTCGATGGAGTCGGCCCGCGCCGACAGCATGATCACGGGAACGGTCGACTCGTCGCGGATGCGGCGGCACAGGCTCACGCCGTCCATGCCGGGCACCATCACGTCGAGCAGTGCGATGTCCGGGCGGTCGGCCCGGAAGGACTCCAGGCCGGACAGGCCGTCGGGCATGGCGGTGACCACGAACCCGTCGCGTTCCAGCGCGAGCGTCGTGGCCTCGCGGATGACGTCGTCGTCCTCCACGAACAGCACATGGGTCTCGGCCATGCCCAGCCTCACTTCGTCAGCTCTTCGTCACGGCCGGGGCGGGCTGGCTCCCGCCGTCGACCACATTGCTGTAATCGGTGTGCACCCGGTCCTGCTCGGTGAACCGTTCCCCGTTCCAGCGGTACGTGATCACGTCCTCGCCCGACGGGTAGGCCAGCGCGTCGCTCTTGCCGTACACGGGCTTGTTGAGCACCAGCTCGCCGCGGTCGATCTCCGCGTAGACGGGCGGCTGCTCGTCCGTGAAGACATTCTCGTACTTGCCGCCGTCGGCCCGGTACACGTACGAGCCGCGGCCCACGGCGTCGGCGCAGGACAGCACGTTGACGACGATGTCGACGACGGTGTTCCCGGTGACCTTCCCGTAGGACACGTCGATCGGGTACTCCTTGCCCGTGCAGGGCTTGAGGTCCCGCTTGACCGCGGCGCTGACCTTCGGGTCCGCCTTGAGCAGCGCCACCGGGTCGACCCGCTTGACCTGGGCGCCGGTGGACGCGGCGGGGGAGTGGTCCGGGGCGGCCGACTCGGTGGCCGGGGCGCCGGTCGGCTGGTTGTTGCGGGACACGGTGTCGGTGCGGGCCGGGCCGCCGTCCTTGAGCCCCGTGCCGCCGGTGGAGCAGCCGGCCGCGAACAGCACGGTGCCGACGAGGACGACCGTCCCCGCCGACATCAGTACCAGAGAGCCTCTGCCGCTCAGTTCTTGGCCTGTCAGGCCGCGCACCGCTCCCGCCCCTCGTACCGGATGGTGTGGTCGCCGCGTTCGAGCGCACGCATGTCCAGGTCCCGGCTCTCCAGCTCCTGGCGGAGCCGGGCCAGTGCGCGGTGCAGTGTGCTCTTCACGGTTCCCGCCGACATACCGAGCGCCGCGGCCGTTTCCTCGGTGCTCATCTGCTCCCAGTGTCGCAGGACCACCACACTGCGCTGCTTGGGCGCGAGCACCTTCAGGATGTCCATGAGCAGGGCGCGGTCGGCGCGCTGGTCGGAACCGTCCTCGACGGAGGCGTCGGGGAGCTGCTCGGTGGGGACCTCGTCGAGCTTGCGGGCGCGCCACCACTCGGTACGGGTGTTGATCATGACGCGGCGCAGGTAGGCGTCGGCCAGCGACTTGTCGGCGATGCCGTCCCAGCGGCCGTAGGTGCGCACGAGCGCGGTCTGCAGGAGGTCCTGGGCGTCGGTGGGGTCCGGGACCAGGCGCCGGGCACTGCGCAGCAGCGCGTCCTGCCGGGTGCGTACGTACTCCTCGAATTCGAGTACCTCGCCGTGCGCCATCTCAGACCGCCTCCGTTCCGACCAACCGCTCATCCGCTGGCTTACGGATCCGAAGGTACGGACGGGTTGTCACGGCACTGTGCGGGTCAGCCTTCGGTGGGAGCACGGACACCCATAGGTTGTGTAACAGTGCCCGTGAGCTGCGGTTTTCCGGCCCGAAGCGGAATCCTTGAGTCAACTTCGAGCCGGGTTCCAGGCGACGCCGGTCTGCCGCGGGTCAGGTCTGCGGCAGCCGGTACATGCCGTGCGCCAGCGGCTCCACGAGCCCGTCGGACACCAGCCCGTCCAGCGCCCGCGCCCGCTGCACCGGCTCGTCCCAGACGGTGTCGAGCACCGACTGCGGAACCGGTCCGACCGCCTCGCGCAGCACGGCCAGCAGCTTGCCGCGCACCTGCCGGTCCGTCCCCGCGTACGTCTGCCCGCGCCGCGGCGGCCCCTCGTGCGCGGGCTTCCCGGCCAGGCGCCACGCGCACAGACCCGCCACCGGGCAGCGCGCGCAGTCCGGGCTCTTGGCCGTGCAGACCAGCGCGCCCAGCTCCATGGACGCCGCCGCCCAGCGCGCCGCCGTCGTCTCGTCCTCGGGCAGCAGCTCCCGGGCGAGGCGCCGCTCGGCGGCCGTGGTCGCGTTCGGCGGGTACTCGACCCCGGTGGAGGCGCGGGCGAAGACCCGGCGCACGTTGGTGTCCAGCACCGCGTGCCGCTGCCCGTACGCGAAGGAGGCCACCGCGGCGGCCGTGTACTCGCCGATCCCCGGCAGCGACAGCAGCTGCGCGTGGTCCCGCGGTACGTCGCCACCGTGCCGTTCCGTTATCGCGACGGCCGCGCCGTGCAGGCGCAGCGCCCGGCGCGGGTAGCCCAGGCGCCCCCAGGCCCGTACGGCCTCACCCGGCGCGTCGGCGGCCAGGTCGGCGGGCCGGGGCCAGCGGGCGAGCCACTGCTCGTAGACCGGCAGGACCCGGCTGACGGGGGTCTGCTGGAGCATGAACTCGCTGACCATGACCCCCCAGGGGCCGGCCTCGGGGCGGCGCCAGGGCAGGTCGCGGGCGTGCTCGTCGAACCACGCGATGACGGGGGAGTGCAGCGCGCGGGCGGCGTGCGGGGGACTCTGGGGGGAAGCGGGGGATGCAGTCATGGCAGACGGCATCCTGGCACGTTTCGGCCCTGCCGTGCCGGGCCCGGACCGGTGAACCAGACAGCGGCGCGGTTGCCGCTCGCCCGTACGGCGGCGATCACCCGGGCCAGCGGGGAGGCGAGCGCGAGCACGGCCAGGGCGGCCAGCGAAGCACCCAGCAGCAGGCCCATGGCCACGTCGTGCGGGTAGTGCACCCCGACGAAGACGCGGGAGAACGCCATCAGCAGCGCGACGGGCACCGTCAGCAGCGCGAGCCGGGGCACGGCCAGCGCCAGCGCGACGGCGGCCGCGCCCGCGATGGCCGAGTGGTTGCTGGGGAAGGACCAGTCCCCGTACGCCGGGCAGGGGATCAGCGAGGCGGCCGCCCCGGCCACCGCCCGGCAGGGGCGCTCCTCGTCGACGGTGGACTTCACCAGCTCGGAGGCGACGTAGACGAGCGCGGTGGACAGCGGGGCGAGGACGGCGAGCGCGAGGGCCCGGGGACCGCCGTGCCGGCGCGCCCGCCACCAGACGGATATGAAGAGCAGACCGAAGAGCAGCAGCCCGTACTCGGTCCACACCTCGAAGGCCGAGCGCACCCAGGGGGGCGTGGTGTGGGCGAAGTCGGTGACGGTGCGGTAGAGGGCGGAGCTGTCCATGGTCACCGACCGTACTGGGCGGCCCGTTCCGGTCGCGTCAGTCGGATGGCCGGTTCTCGGCGCTCGCGGGTACGCCCGCAGGATGATCATCGGCAAAACCTGCCGGGCGCGCGGCATGGGGGGCGCTGATCGCGGGGCGAGTTCTCGTAAGGTTCGGTGCGTGGGATCTCTGCGCAATCCGGTCGGGCCGCTCCCCTCCTCCATTTACTGGCGACGGAGGGCCGTTCTCGCGTCCGTCGCGGCGCTCTTGGCGCTGCTCGCCGTATGGACCGTCAGTTCCGGTGGCGGCACGTCCAGTACGAACGGCAAGGGCGGCGGCGACGGCTCCGGACCCGTGCGCACGATCACCCCGGGACCCTCCGGATCCGGCCCGGCGATCAGTCAGGCGCCGGGCGGGCGTGGCGACTCGGGCACGGGCGCGGGTGGTTCCGGCGGCGGCGCGGGCAAGAACGGCGAACCCGGCTCCGGTTCGGGCTCCGGCAGCGACTCCGGTTCCGCGGCGGGCTCCGGCGGCGGCTCCCCGGCGCAGGTCCCGGCGGAGTCCCCGCTGCCGACGTGCGCGGCGAGCGCGCTGCAGTGGGAGGTCAAGAGCGTGAAGAACGAGTACGAGACGAACGAGAAGCCGCGTCTCGAACTCCTCGTGCGCAACATCTCCGGAAGCACCTGCAAGTTCGGGCTCGGCCCGAAGCAGGCGGTCGTGACGATCTTCCAGACGCAGGGCGCCAAGGCCGTCTGGTCCTCGGCCGACTGCCCGACGGGCGCGGCGAACGCGTTCTTCCGGCTGCCGGCGCAGGGGGAGACGAAGCAGTCCGTGGAATGGGACCGCAAACCGAGCGCCCCGGACCAGTGCCAGACGCCTCCGGCGGGCAACCCGGCCCCCGACACGTACGTGGTCGAGGTCAAGTCCCCGGGCCTCCCGGTGGCCCGCACGTCCTTCGTCCTGAAGCAGGACTGACAACGCCGGCGAGGCTGGATG
>NZ_JBHWBP010000250.1:0-11344 GCF_042735575.1 Streptomyces sp. NPDC059564
GTTGTGGACCGTGTACACGGTGCCGTCGGGGGCGACCAGGTCGACCTTCAGGTCACCGATGTAGGTGTGCGCGATGTTCACGCCCACCTTGAGGGTCGCCGGCGCGTTGCCGGTCACCCCGCTGACGGTGACGGGGCTCTCCACGGTGGTGTTGTCGCCGATCGCGAAGTCCGCGGTGTTCTCGAAGTACTTGCCCGCCGGCGGGGTGGAGCCGACCGCCTTCAGGGCGTCGACCTGGCCCTCTCCGAAGAAGGAGTTGTTCGCCGTCGTACCGGTGCAGCGGCCGTCGGCCGGGCAGGCGATGTCGTTGGCCTGGGTGGCCAGCTTGTCGCGGATCTGCGCCGGGGTGATGCCCGGGTTGGCGCTGGCGATCAGCGCCGCGACGCCCACCACGTGCGGGGTGGCCATCGAGGTGCCGCTCTTGCTGCCGTACGTACCGCCCGGAAGGGTGGAGTAGACGTTGCTGCCCGGCGCCGCGACGTCGATGACGCCCTGGCCGAAGTTGGAGAACGACGCCTTGGAGACGCCCGAACCGTTCGCCGCGACCGTGACCACGCCCGGGAGTTCGGTCGGGATGTCCAGGCAGGCGTTGGTGATGGTGCGGGTGACCGGGGTGGAGTCGTTGGGGCTCGCGCTGTCGGTCGTCTTGTGGGCGAGGTCGTAGTCCTCGTTGCCCGCGGCGGCGATCTGGAGCGAGCCCTTGCTCTCCGCGTACTCCTGGGCGCGCTTGACGCCCTCGATGATGGCGGCCTGGTCGATGTTGTCCGGGCAGTTGAACTGCCACGGGTCGGTGTAGTAGCTGTTGTTGGTGACCTTGAAGCCGTGGTCACCGGCCCACACGAACCCGCAGATGGTGTTCTCGGCGAAGAAGAACGAGTTGCCGGGCTCGGCGACGCGGACTGCGGAGATCTTCACGCCCGGGGCCACGCCGACGACGCCCTTGCCGTTCTTGGCGGCCGCGATGGTGCCCGCGACGTGGGTGCCGTGGGTGTCCACGTCACGCCAGGCGCCGGTACGGGTGTCGGGCTTGCCGTAGGCGCAGGAGACCGAGTCGGCCGCGTTGAAGTTCGGGGCCAGGTCCTGGTGCTGGTCGTCCACACCGGTGTCCAGGATGCCGACCTTCACCGACGGCGAGCCGGTGGTGACGGCCCAGGCCTGGTCGGCCTTGATCTGGCTCATGTCCACGCGGACCGGCTCTCCGGCCGCCGTCGAGGCCTGCGCCGGGTTCGCGGGCAGAGCCGGGTTGTAGGCGTCGGCGGGGACGTCCGAGGTACGGGTGGCGCCCACCTTCTGCACCCCGCTGACCCCGCGCATGGTCGTGGCGAAGGTGGCCGAGGAGGAGTGGGCGACGGTCACGCCGATCGCGTCGAAGGACGAGAAGACCGTGCCGCCGTTGGCCGTGATGGCCGAGCGGATCGCCGAGCCGTCGCCCGGGGCGCTGATCACGAGGTAGGCACGGGTGCCGGCGGCCCAGGTCGCACTCTGGGAAGCCGGGGCCGCAGCCTTGGGGGCGGCCGCCGGAGCGGAAGCCGGGGCGGAGCCGTTCGGGGAGACGGGAGCGGTGCCGGCGAGCGCGGCGGGTGCTCCGAAGGCGAGGGCGGCGCCGAGGGCGGCCGCCATCACCAGGCTACGTCGGGGTCGGCTGGATATGTGGGGTATCAATGCGTCCTCCGATGGCACGGCGGTGCTGTTGGCACCTACCGGGCCGTACGAAACGAGTGGTGGACGCAAGATGTCAGACGGGCCGCCCCGGAGGGAAGTACCTTTCAGCGCAGCCGGGTTATCGGCCGTCTGGCCGAAAACAGCCGGTCCGTCAAGCGGGTTGGAGGGTTCCGCGCGGTTCGCCGGACTTGCCCGCCTCCCGGCCGGCCCGCTCTCAGCGTTTGACGCGGCCCCGCACCGCCAGCACCGCGAGACCGAGGAGCAGCGGTTCGACGAGCCGCGCCCCCATCTCCGTGTACGTGCCCAGCGTGGTCAGGTCCTGGCCGGAGGAGCGGAAGACCACGGAATTGACCACGGTCCGCACCGACTTGTCGAGCCGCTCGCCGGTGAGCCTGCCCGTCAGCGGGCCGTCGGGATCGACCGGATCGGGCGTGTGCGTCTCCCAGGAGAGCCGCGTACCGGACACGGTGCCCGAGCCGACCGGCTCCGGCGTGTCCTCGGGCAGGCCCCAGAGCGTCATCACCACGATGGTCGCGGCCACCGCCAGCAGCAGCCAGCCCAGGGCGCGCGAGGCCCGCAGCCCGTAGCCCGACAGGGCCCAGTACACGCCCAGCAGCGCGCGCTCGGCGGCCGGCCGGCCGGGGTCGTTGCGGCGCATCTCCATCTCGCCGTAGTAGAAGTCCGCGGCGTCCGGCTCGTTCTTCCCGTCCTCCAGCGACTTGCGCAGCTGTCTGTAGGCGCTCGTCAAGGCGGCCGGCGTGACCACCGCGGAGCCTTCCGGGGCGGGCGTCCAGCCCCCCGCCCCGCGCGCGGCCCGCCAGTGCTGCTCCTCGGCGAGGGTGCGCCGCGCGGACCAGCGCAGCGGTAATCGGCCGCTGAACCGGATGCCCGGCGGGGGCGTGGCGAGCTTGCAGTCGCCTTCCAGACGCACCTGGTCGAGATGGACCGCCTCCGAGAACCGGCACGTGGTGAGGTCCAGGTCGGTGAGCACCAGGTGCGCGGTGTCCACATGGCTCAGGGACTCGATCCGCACGCGCGGCGCGCGGCCCGCGAGCACGGTCTCCGCCACCTCGCCCGCCAGCGGCCCGGCCATCGTGAAGGGACCGGGGCGTGCGGAGATGCGCAGCGGTGCCTCGCAGACCGCGTCGCTCAGCTCGACGGAGGCGTACCGCAGCCGCAGGGAGGCCTTCGCCGCCCACCGGGTGCCCGCGCAGCGCAGCGTGCCGGCCGCGGCCTCGACGATGAGGGGCGAGCCGAACGCGGCGGCGGACAGGTCCAGTTCGCCCGCGCACACCACCGGGCCCAGGGCGGGGGCGACGGGGAAGGAGGCGTGGCCGAAGTGGGCGTCACGGTGGAAGACGGCGCCGGCGAACCAGGCCTCGCCGTCGTACGAGGATGCCTGGAAGGAGGCGTCCGTGCGGAACTCCGCCCGCCGGAAGGAGGCGTTGCCCCGGAACCGGGCCCCGCTGAAGGCGCAGGCGGCGGCGAACTCGGCCGCCCCGAACCAGGCGTCCCCGTGGAAGCCGACGCTCCCGAACCAGCTGTCGCCCGCGAAGGAGGCCCTGCGGAACCAGGCGTCGGAGCCGAAGGTGACCGCGTCGAAGAAGGACGCTCCGTCGAACCGCGCGTCCTCGAAGGAGGCGTTGGCGTCGAACACCGCCTCGTCGAAGGTGCTGCTGCTGTGGAACACGGCCCCGTCGAAGGTCGCGTCCCCGGTGAACCGTGCCTTGCTGAACCAGCAGCGGTCCTCGAAGAGCGCCCCGGCGAACCACGCCTGCGCGCCGAAGACCGTCCACGGGAAACGGGCCGCGCCGGTGAAGCGGGCCCGCGAGAACTCGGCGGCCCCGAACCGGGGCCGTCCGCCGTCCGTCTCCCGCACCGCGTCGAGGAGCCGGCCGAGCAGCTCCTCCGAGAAGGGGGTGCCCCGGTGGTCGACGTCGTCGCCCGGGGCCAGGGCGTCCAGGTACTCCGCGCGCACGGCCGGATCCAGGTGGGCGAGGCACGACGGGTACGGGTCCACGGTGCGGCCGGGGCAGCCCGGGGTGTCGGTGGTGCTTCCATGACCGCACTGCGGCCAGTCGGGCGGCGTCAGGGCTGTGGAAGTCATACCCGATGGAACGCCGTCCCCGCCCGGGCGGTTCCGGCGGCCGCGGCCCGCCCTGCGACGGTCTTCCCCGTCGTCGCCGGCCGGTCCGCGGCGGGCCTGTCGGGAGGAGTCCGGCCGGGCTGGGCACCGTGGGGGCGAGCCCTGCCCGGCCGACTCCACTCTGGGGTGCACCGGCTAGGCCGGGACCCCGTCCTTGGCGCCGGCCGACGGGCCGGCCGCGGGGCTCGCCGACGGCCCGGGTACCGCGGCCGGGGCCTCGGCCGGCTCCGCGGCGTGGCCGTCGTCGATCAGCGTGGTCTCGTCGAACGGCATCCGGCCCGCGAGGACCTCGGCGGCCCGCTCCCGGTCGAACTCCTTCGTCCACGTCCCGATCAGCACCGTGGCGACGGCGTTGCCCGCGAAGTTCGTCATCGCCCGCGCCTCGCTCATGAACCGGTCGATGCCCACGATCAGGCCCACGCCGTCCACCAGTTCGGGCCGGTGCGACTGGAGCCCGCCGGCCAGGGTGGCCAGTCCGGCGCCGGTGACCCCGGCCGCGCCCTTCGAGGCCACGATCATGAACAGCAGCAGCGAGATCTGCTCGCCGAGCGCCAGCGGCTTGCCCATGGCCTCCGCGACGAACAGCGAGGACATCGTCAGGTAGATCGCGGTCCCGTCCAGGTTGAAGGAGTACCCGGTCGGCACGGTGATGCCGGTCACCGGGCGGGACACGCCGAGGTGCTCCATCTTCGCGATCAGCCGCGGCAGCGCCGACTCCGAGGAGGAGGTCGACAGGATCAGCAGGAACTCCCGGCCCAGGTAGCGCAGCAGGGCGAAGACGCTGACCCCCGTACAGACCCGCAGCAGCGTGCCCAGCACCACGAAGACGAAGAGCAGACAGGTGGTGTAGAAGCCGATCATGATGACCGCCAGGGACTTCAGCGCGTCGATGCCGGTCGCCCCGACCACCGCCGCGATGGCCCCGAAGGCACCCACCGGCGCCGCCCACATGATCATCGCCAGTACCCGGAACACCAGCTTCTGCACGTGCCCGATCCCGCGCAGCACCGGCTCTCCGGCGCTGCCCATCGCCTGGAGCGCGAACCCGCACAGCAGCGCCACCAGCAGCGTCTGGAGCACCTCGCCCCCGGTGAAGGCGGAGACCAGCGTCGTCGGGATGATCCCGAGCAGGAACTCCGGCGTGCTCTCGGCGCCGCCCGCCTTGGCCTGGGCCTCCCCGGCGTGCCGGACCGCCTCGGTCAGGTGCAGCCCGCTGCCGGGCTCCAGCAGGTTCCCCACGACCAGCCCGATCGCCAGCGCGACCGTGGACATGACCATGAAGTAGCCGAGGGCGAGCCCGCCGACCGCGCCCACCTTGGCGGCCTTGCGGACGGATCCGATCCCCAGCACGATCGTGCAGAAGATCACGGGCGAGATCATCATCTTGATGAGGTTCACGAAGCCGGTGCCCAGGGGCTTGAGCTCCACGGCCACGCCGGGCGCGGCGAAGCCGACGGCGATGCCGAGCAACACCGCGGCGATCACCGCGATGTAGAGATAGTGGGTTCTGTCGCGCCTGGCGGCCACGTCGCCTCCTGGTGGTGAATGTGTTCCCGCAGACCATCGCCCACCCTGTGACCCCGGTCACCCTTGCGTTCATTGAGTTCACGGCCGGGTGCACACTGAGCGCCATGTTCCGCTTTCCCCGACCGCCCCGGAGCCTCGCCGGCCAGCTGTTCGCCATGCAGGTGCTGCTCGTCGCCGTCGTCGTCGCCGGATGCGCGGTCTTCGCGTACGCGAGCGCCCGGGGCCAGGCCGAGGACGCCGCCCGCCGCCAGGCCGGGGCCGTGGCGCGGGCCGTCGCCGACTCCCCGTCGGTGCGTGACGCCGTACGGGCCGGCGCGGGCGGGGGCGGCCCCTCGGCGGCCCTCCAGCCCTACGCCGAGCGGGTGCGCGCCGACTCCGGCGTCGACTTCGTGACGATCATGGCCCCGGACGGGCGGCGCTGGACCCATCCCGACCCGCGCCGCATCGGAGAACGCTTCCTCGGCAACACCGGCCCCGCGCTGCGCGGCGAGACCTTCAGCGAGACCTACACCGGCACCCTCGGCCCCTCCATCCGCGTGGTCACCCCGCTCGCGGACGAGGAGGGCCGGATCGTCGGCCTGGTCAGCGCGGGGATCACCGTCCGCGCCATCAGCGACCGCCTGGCGCAGCAGCTCTCCGCCCTCGCCTGGGTGGCGGCCGGTGCGCTGGCGCTGGGCGGCGTGGGAACGTACGTGGTCAACGCCCGGCTGCGCCGCCACACGCACGGCATGAACGCCGCCGAACTGAGCCGGATGTACGACTACCACCAGGCGGCCCTGCACGGGGTCCGGGAGGGACTGCTGATGCTCGACGGCCAGCGCAGGATCACCCTCATCAACGACGCGGGCCGCGAACTCCTCGGCCTGGGCGGGGAGGTCACCGGCACCGGCGTCGCCGACCTCGGCCTGCCCGCACCCCTCACCGGAGCGCTGCTCGCCGACCGGCCCCGGGTGGACGAGGTGCACCTGACCGCCGAGCGGGTGCTCGTCGTCAACAGCTCACCGGTGGCCGGCGGCGGCCGCCGCGGCACCGTGGTCACCCTGCGCGACCACACCGAACTCCAGGCGCTCACCGGCGAGCTGGACCACGAGCGGGGCTTCACCCAGGCGCTGCGCTCCCAGGCCCACGAGGCGGCCAACCGGCTGCACACGGTGGTCTCCCTCATCGAACTGGGCCGCAGCGAGGAGGCGGTGGAGTTCGCCACGGCGGAACTGGAGCTGGCCCAGGCCCTGACCGACGAGGTCGTCACCGCCGTCGGCGAGCCGGTGCTGGTCGCCCTGCTGCTCGGCAAGGCCGCGCAGGCGCACGAGCGGGGCATCGAGCTGGTCGTCACCCCGGACAGCGGAGAGAACGGCGCCGTGGACGGCCTGCCCGGGCTGCCGCCCGCCCGGGACCTGGTCACCGTGGTCGGCAACCTCATCGACAACGCCGTCGACGCCCTGACCGGCGTACGCGGCGGGCGGATCGCCGTCACCGTACGCCGGGACGCGGGCGCGCTGCTGCTGCGGGTCGCGGACAACGGTCCCGGGCTGCCCGAGGGGGTGGACGTGTTCCGCCGGGGCTGGTCCGGCAAGGGGGAGGGGCGGGGCCTGGGCCTGGCGCTGGTCCGCCAGGTGGCCCAGCGCCACGGCGGCGTCGTCGACGCGGCCCCCGGGCCGGACGGCGGAGCGGAGTTCACCGTGAGCCTGCCGTTGCCCGCCGGACGGGGGCAGGGGCGCGGGGCGGACGGGGTACCGGGGGCCCGGGCCGACGACGCCACGGAGCGGGAACGGGGCGGCCCGGGGCCCGAGGGGGCCGTCCCGGAGGAGAACGCGGGGGGACCTGCTCATGAACCCCGCATCCCCCGTCAACGCCGCGCGGGCGGTGCGGCGTGAGCGCGCCCGAGGTACGGGTGCTGGTGGTCGAGGACGACCCCGTGGCCGCCGCCGCGCACGCGCTCTACGTCGGCCGCGTGCCCGGCTTCACCGCCGTGGCCGCCGTCCACTCGCTCGCCGAGGCCACCCGGGTGCTGGAGCGGACCCGCGTCGACCTGCTGCTCCTCGACCTCACCCTGCCCGACGGCCACGGGCTGCGCTTCGCGCGCGGGTTGCGGGCCGCCGGGCACCCCGTGGACGTGATCGCCGTGACCTCGGCGCGGGACCTGGCGGTGGTCCGCGAGAGCGTGTCCCTGGGCGTCGTGCAGTACGTACTGAAGCCCTTCGCCTTCCCGACCCTGCGCGAACGGCTGCTGCGCTACGCCGAGTTCCGCGCGTCGGCGGGGGAGGCGGCCGGACAGGACGACGTGGACCGGACGCTCGCCGCACTGCGCGCGCCCGGTCCGGCGGAGCTGCCCAAAGGGCTCAGCGCCGCGACCCTGGACCGGGTAGCGGCGCTGCTGCGGGCGGCGCCCGACGGGCTGACCGCCGCGGGGACGGCCGGGGCGGCCGGGATCTCGCGGATCACCGCCCGCCGGTACCTGGAGCACCTGGTGGACACCGGCCGCGCGGACCGCACCCCCCGGTACGGCCAGGTCGGCCGCCCCGAACTGCACTACCGCTGGCTGGCGGCGGCGGCCGGCTCGGTGTCGAACGTGTAGAACTTGCGGTGGTCCAGCATGTCGGCCGGGGTCACGTCGTTCCACGGCCGCATCGTGTCGCGCAGGTCGACCACGTTCGCGGTGCCGGCGGCCGGCAGGTAGGTGGACTGCGGGTGCTTGGCCTGCCAGTCGGCCCAGAGCTTGTCGATGAAGGCGTGGTGCATCCAGAACACCGGGTCGTTGGGCGAGACCCCGGTGGCCATCTGGCCGCCGACCCAGACGTGGACCCGGTTGTGCAGGTTGGCGCCGCGCCAGCCCTCCAGGTTGTTGCGGAAGCCGTTCGAGGAGCTGTTCCAGGGAGCCATGTCGTAGACCGGCATCGCCAGGACCGCGTCCACCTCGGCCTTCGTCGGCAGCTGGGCGACGCCCTCGCCGAGCGCGCGCCGCAGGTAGGCGCGGGCGTCCACGCGTACGGCTACCTCCCACTTGCCCGTCGCGTACGCGAAGGGTCCGTCCATGACCTGCCCGTCGCGGGCCCGTCCGGTGCCGCCGAGGAAGTCGGCGGCCCAGAGGGAGGAGCGGGTGGTGCGGTCGGCGGTCCAATCCCAGTACGGGATGGAAACGCTCGCGTCCACCGCCTGCAGAGCCGCCTCGAACTCGAGCAGAAACCGGCGGTGCCAGGGGAGGAAGGAGGGGGAGCGGTGCCCCACGCGGTCGCCCGAGTCGGTGTCGCTCATGATGAAGCCGTTGTGGGTGGTGACGAACCGGTCGTAGCGGCCGGTGCGCTTCAGTTCGAGCAGCGCGTTGGTGAAGGCGCGCTTCTCCGCCGGGGTGAGCGCGGCCTGGTTCTTGCGGACGGTCATGCCGCCCCTCCCATCTGCATCGGGGCGAGCTGGGAGCCCTGGAGCTCGCGCACGGCGGCGCGGGCCAGGGAGGCGGGCTCGGCGAAGGTCTCGTAGTGGTTGACCACGCTGATCCAGGTGCCGTCGGCGTTCTGCATCACGTGCAGTTCGCGGCCGTCTATCTTCACGGTGGGCAGACCGGGGGAGTGGTGGCCGCCGTGGTGGCCGCCTCCCGTACCGGGGGATATCTGGATGCGGCGGCCCTGGTACACCTCGTCGACGGTGCCGGCCGGGGTGCCGGCGGCGCGGGAGTCGGTGGCGGCGGCGTGCGCGGTGGCGCCCGCGATGCCGAGGACGGTGAGTGCGCCGGCGGTGGTGCCCAAGGCCTGCCGGCGGGTGATCTTGTTCATGGCCGAAGAACTATCAGGGCCACGAGGGCAGTTGACCGCTATCCGGACATCGGCCGATAAGTTGTGTATAGAACCAATTAAATGATCTTCCCGTCCGGACCGGCTCCGGCCGTCGGGACGGGAAGATCTGCGGAAGGAATGCTACTGGGCGGTAAGTTTTGCGGCGTGACCGGGCGGCTATGGAAGGGATCACACCCCAGAGTCGGCCGGAAGGCGCGGCCCGCGCTTGAGGAGCTCCGGAGCCTATTTCGTCACGATCTACGCCTTATAGTCCCGATATGGCTCTTCACGAGACGAAGGACGCACGCGCCCGGGACGCCGATACGGACGTGTTCGCGTCCGCCCTCAGCGGCCAGATCCTCCCCAAGCACCGGATCCCCGACGACCACTCGCCCACCGAGGTGGTCTACTCGCTCCTCCACAACGAGCTCCTCCTCGACGGAAACGCCGCCCAGAACCTGGCCACCTTCTGCACCACCTGGTCGGACGACGGCGTGCACCGCCTGATGAACGAGTGCCTCGACAAGAACATGATCGACAAGGACGAGTACCCGCAGACCGCCGAGATCGAGGCCCGCTGCGTCAACATCCTGGCCGACCTCTGGAACGCCCCGCCCGGCACGTCGGGCACCGGATGCTCCACCACCGGCTCCAGCGAGGCCGCCATGCTCGGCGGCCTCGCCCTCAAATGGCGCTGGCGGGCCCGCCGCCGCGCCGAGGGCAAACCGGCCGACCGCCCCAACCTGGTCTGCGGCCCCGTCCAGATCTGCTGGGAGAAGTTCGCCCGGTACTTCGACGTCGAACTGCGCCAGGTCCCCCTGGAGCCCGGCGCGACCGGCCTGCTCCCCCACCAGCTCGCCATGCACGTCGACGAGAACACCATCGGCGTCGTCGCCATCCTCGGCGTCACCTACACCTGCGACTACGAACCCGTCGCCGAGCTCGCCGCCGCCCTCGACCGGATCCAGGCCGAGCACGGATGGGACATCCCCGTCCACGTGGACGCCGCCAGCGGAGGCTTCGTCGCCCCCTTCCTCCACCCCGACGTGGTGTGGGACTTCCGGCTGCCGCGCGTCGCCTCCGTCAACACCTCCGGCCACAAGTACGGGCTCGCCCCGCTCGGCGTCGGCTGGATCGTCTGGCGCACCGCCGACCTGCTCCCCGCCGACCTCGTCTTCGACGTGGACTACCTCGGCGGCGACATGCCGACCTTCGCCCTCAACTTCTCCCGCCCCGGCGGCGAGGTCATCGCCCAGTACTACCTCTTCCTGCGCCTGGGCCGGGGCGGCTACCGGCGCGTCCAGCAGGCCTGCGCGGACACCGCCCAGTACCTGGCCGGGCAGATCTCCGAGATGGGGCCCTTCACCCTGCTCTACGACGGCAAGGGCGCGCTCCCCGCCGTCTCCTACACACTCTCCGACCCGGGCGGAGCCGGGTACACCCTCTACGACCTCTCCGACCGGCTGCGGATGCGCGGCTGGCAGGTGCCCTCGTACCCGCTGCCGGCCGACCGCCAGGACACCGTCATCCAGCGCGTCCTGATCCGCCACGGGGTGACCCGCGACCAGATCGCCCTGCTCGTCGCCGACATGCGCGCGGCCCTCGAACACCTCGCCGCCCATCCGCAGCCGGTACCCGCCACCGAACCCCGGTCGGGCTTCCACCACTGACCGCCCGCAGACGTCAGCCGGAACGGGACCAGCGCATCCCCAGCGACGTCAGCGCGGCCACCCGCTCCGGAGGCAGCTTCACCGCCCGGGACCGCTGGTTGGCGATCCACGCCCCGAGCCGCAGCTCCCGGTCCCCCACCCGCTCCACGTGCGGGCGGGGGACCCGCAGGTGCCCCTCCCGGGCGTGGAAGCTCCGGGCCGCCTCCAGGTGCCCCGCCCAGGCGTCGGCATGGCTCAGGCGCGGCGGCGGACGCTCCTCCTCCCGCGCCGGGGCCAGCCCCAGCACGTGCTCCAGCAGCCAGCGCTGCGCCCACCCCAGCCGGTCCCACCCCAGCCGCTGGGCCCACACCCAGCCGCCCAGGTCCTCGCCCTGCACCACCGGCCGGCCCGGGCCGTGCGGGATCCGCCCGCCCGCGTCCAGATGCGTCCGGGTCAGGTGGAAGGCCCGCTGCCAGCCGATGTCCCAGGCGGGACACCAGGACGGGTCGATCTCCTCCAGGGCCTCCCGGCGCTCCTCGGGCAGCGCCCCCGGCCCCTCCCGGCGGGCGGCGGCGCGGTTGTTCTTCACCCAC
>NZ_JBHWBP010000251.1:0-11339 GCF_042735575.1 Streptomyces sp. NPDC059564
GGCCCCCGTCGTGCGCGGCTCACGCGTCCGCGCGCGCCGCCTCCAGCAGTTCTTCCGCGTGGGCCCGAGCGGTCTGCGAGTCCTCCTGGCCGGCCAGCATCCGCGACAGCTCGCGGATGCGGTCCTCGCCCTCCAGGACGGTCACCCCGGAGCGGGTCACCGATCCGTCGACGGTCTTCTCGACCAGCAGCTGCCGGTCCGCGAAGGCCGCGACCTGCGGGAGGTGCGTGACGACGACGACCTGCGCGGACTTGGCCAGCTTCGCCAGCCGCCGCCCGACCTCGACGGCCGCCTTGCCGCCGACGCCCGCGTCGACCTCGTCGAAGAGGTAGGTGGGCACCGGGTCGGAGCCGGCGAAGACGACCTCCACCGCCAGCATCACCCGGGACAGCTCACCGCCCGAGGCGCCCTTGGCGATCGGCCGCGGCTGGGCGCCGGGGTGCGGGGCCAGCAGCAGCTCGACCTCGTCGGCGCCCGAGGGCCCGTACGCGACCGGGCGTCCGCCGACCTCGACGCCCTCGGCGTCCTCCGTCTGCCGGATGTCGAAGGTCACCCGCGCGTGCGGCATGGCCAGGGAGGCCAGCTCGGCGGTCACGTCGGCGGCGAACCGCTCGGCGGCCTCCGTCCGCGCGTCCGTCAGGGCCTGGGCCAGCAGCGACAGTTCGGCCCGCAGCCCGTCCCGCTCGGCGGTCAGCGCGTTGATCCGCTCGTCGTCGCCGTCCAGCTCCAGCAGCCGCTTCGAGCCCCGCTCGGCCCATTCCAGTACGGCGGCCAGCCCGCCTTCGGCGTCCCCGTACTTGCGCACCAGCTGGGTCAGCGCCGCCCGCCGCTCCTCGACGGCGGCGAGCCGCAGCGGGTCGGCGTCGAGGTCGTCGGCGTACCCGGCCAGTTCCCCGGCCACGTCGGCCAGCAGGATCCCGAGCTCGCCGATCCGGTCCGCGAGCCCGCCGAGCACCGGGTCGTGGGAGCGTACGGATTCCAGCGCCCGGTGCGCGCCCGCGACGAGCGTGTTCGCGTCGACGCCCTCCGGGTCCTCGACGTCCCCGGCCAGCGCGGCGTGCGCGGCCTGTGCCGCGGAGGCCAGCGATTCGGCGTGCCCGAGCCGCTCGGCCTCGGCGGCCAGTTCGGTGTCCTCGCCGGGCAGCGGTTCCAGGGCGGCGATCTCGTCCAGCCCGAAGCGCAGCAGGTCCGCCTCCTGGGCCCGTTCCCGGGCCCGGGCGGTGATCTCCTCCAGCTCGACGGCGACGGCCCGCAGCCGCCGGTAGGCGCCCGCGTACTTCTCCAGGGGGCCGGCGACGGCGTCCCCGGCGTACCGGTCGAGGGCCTGGCGCTGCCGGGCGGGCCGCAGGAGGCCTTGCTGGTCGGTCTGTCCGTGGACGGCGACCAGGTCGTCGGCGAGCTCGGCGAGCAGGCCGACGGGGACGGAGCGGCCGCCGACGTGGGCGCGCGAACGCCCCTCGGCGGACACCGTCCGGCTGATCAGCAGGGTGCCGTCGTCGAGCTCGGCCCCCGCCTCCTCGGCGCGCAGGGCGGCGGGCGCGCCGGGGCGCAGCACGATGCGCCCCTCCACCACCGCCGCCTTGGCGCCGATCCGCACCAGGGCGGGGTCGGCGCGGCCGCCGAGCAGCAGCCCGAGGCTGGTGACGACCATCGTCTTGCCCGCGCCGGTCTCGCCGGTCACCGCGGTGAATCCGGGCGACAGCTCGACCACCGCGTCGTCGATGACCCCGAGCGACCGTATCCGCATCTCCTCAAGCACGGGACGACGATACCGAGGTTTCCCGGGTGCCATGTGACGTCACCCGCCCGGAGTTCTACGAACGGGTGTGCTATTACGTGGTCTCGTGGGGTGCCCCGCGCCATCCCGACACCGGCAGCGCGAACTTCGCGACCAGCCGGTCGGTGAAGGACGCGTGGTGCAGCCGGGCGAGCCGCACCGGCACCGTGCCCCGGCGGACCTCGACCCGCGCCCCCGACGGCAGCTCCAGCATCCGCCGCCCGTCGCACCACAGCACCCCGTGCGGGGTACCGGTCTGCACCTCCACCGCCAGCACCGAGTCCGGCGAGGTCACCAGCGGCTTCGCGAACAGCGCGTGCGCGCTGATCGGCACCATCAGCAGCGCCTCCACCTCCGGCCAGACCACCGGCCCACCGGCGGAGAAGGCGTACGCGGTCGAGCCCGTCGGCGTCGCGCAGACGATCCCGTCACAGCCGAAGCCGGTCACCGGGCGCCCGTCGATCTCCAGGACCACCTCCAGCATCCGCTCCGGGGACACCTTCTGGACGGCGGCCTCGTTCAGCGCCCAGTCCCGGTGGACGACGTCACCGTTCGTCCGTACGAGAACGTCGAGGGTCATCCGCTCCTCGACCTCGTACGACTTCGCCACCACCCGGTCGACGACCTTGTCCAGGTCGTCCCGCTCGGCCTCGGCGAGGAACCCCACCCGGCCCAGGTTGACGCCCAGCATCGGCACCCCCGAACCGCGCGCGAACTCCGCCCCGCGCAGCAGCGTCCCGTCGCCGCCCAGCACGATCAGCAGCTCGCACCCGTCGAGCACCTTCGGCGTGCACTCGGCGACCAGCTCCACCTCGGGCGGCAGCGGCAGGTCACACGCCTCCTGCTCCAGCACCCGGACCCCGAGGCCCGAGCGCAGCAGCCCGAGCACGACCAGCTCGGCACTGCGGATGGCCGCGGGCCGCCCGGTGTGCGCGAGCAGGAAGACGGTCCGCGCCGTCTCCCCCTCCCGTCCCCCCGAATGCACAGACCCTGCTGATCCTGCTGACCCTGCTGACACATCTGTCACTGCGGCCCCTCCGCCACTGCACGATCGACATCCCCCGGGTCGAGTGCGGGTGCCCCCGCCCGGAGCCACAGAAAGTACTCGACATTGCCCGACGGCCCCGGCAGCGGACTCGCCGTCACCCCGAGCACGCCCAGCCCCAGCTTCCAGGCCTGCGCCGCGACCTCCCGTACGGCCTCCGCCCGCAGCTCGGGACTGCGCACCACTCCGCCGCTGCCCAGCCGGTCCTTGCCCACCTCGAACTGCGGCTTCACCATCAGCACCAGGTCCGCGCCGGGCGCCGTGCAGCGCACCAGCGCGGGCAGCACCAGCCCGATGGAGATGAAGGACAGGTCTCCGACGACCAGGTCGACCGGGACCCCGTCGATCAGCTCGACCGTCAGCTCGCGGACGTTCGTACGGTCCTTGACGGTGACCCGATCGTCGCTCTGCAGCGACCAGGCGAGCTGCCCGTAGCCGACGTCGACGGCGACGACGTGGTCCACGCCCGAGCGCAGCAGCACGTCGGTGAAGCCGCCGGTCGAGGCTCCCGCGTCGAGCGCCCGCCGGCCCTCGACCTCCAGCCCCTGCGGCCTGAACGCCGCGAGGGCGCCGGCCAGCTTGTGGCCGCCCCGGGAGACGTAGTCGGGGTCGCTGTCGTCCTTGAGGACGACGAGGGCCGCGCTGGTCTCGACCTGCGTGGCCGGCTTGGTCGCGGTGGTGCCGCCCACGGTCACCCGGCCCGCGGCGATCAGCTGGGCCGCGTGCTCGCGCGAGCGGGCCATGCTGCGGCGTACCAGTTCGGCGTCCAGGCGGCGGCGTGCCACTCCTGCCACGTTCGGTTCAGCTCCTGTTTTCGTAAGGTCCGGGGACGGGCGGTGCGTCCAGCGCCGTCAGCGCCTCGCGCAGTCCCCCGTGCACATCCTCGTACACCGCGGCGTGCTCGTCGGCGGGCAGGTGGTCCGCGTCCGCCAGCCGCTCCAGCCGGGCGTCGACGCCGGCGTGGCCGGTGGGGGTCCGTACGAGGCCCAGCGGAGCGGCCCCGGCGGGCTCGGCGGGGACGTCCGGAACGCTCGCGGACACGTCGTCGGTCATGCCCCGACGCTACCCCGAAGCGCGGCCCCGGCCGCGCACGGCTCTGCGGTACGGTCGTGATCACCATGGCTACGATCCAGGAGTGCCGCGACGCACTCGACCGACTCTCCGACAACCTCGCCCGGGCCGACGACGACGTACGCGGCGCGGCCGCCTTCGACCGGTCCCTGAGCTGTCACATCACCGACCTCGACCAGACCTTCTCCGGCCGCCTCGACGGCGGCCGGATCCAGGTGGACGCGGTCACCCCCGGCCCGCCCCGCGCCAAGGCCGAGATCCGGCTCGCGATGACCGGCGACGACCTGCTCGCGCTGGTCGGCGGCGAGCTGAAGTTCGCCCGGGCCTGGGCCTCCGGCCGGGTCCGCCTGGAGGCCGGCTTCCGCGACCTGCTCCGCCTCAAGAGCATGCTCTGAGGCTGCCGAGGCCCTGAGGCCCTGAGGCCCTGCCTCAGACCGCCGCCCTGACCCGGGCCTGCCGGGCGGCCGGCACCACGAGCGGGGTCCCCGTCTCGGGGTCGGCGATGATCTGGCACCGCACTCCGAAGACCTCCTCCACCAGCTCCGCCGTGACCACCTCGGCCGGCGGGCCCTCGGCGACGACCACGCCGCCGCGCAGGGCGATCAGGTGGGTGGCGTAGCGGGCCGCGTGGTTGAGGTCGTGCAGCACCGCCACCAGGGTCCGGCCCTGGTTCTCGTGGAGTTCCGCGCACAGGTCGAGCACGTCGAGCTGGTGCTGGATGTCCAGGTAGGTCGTCGGCTCGTCCAGCAGCAGCAGCGGCGTCTGCTGGGCCAGCGCCATGGCGATCCACACCCGCTGGCGCTGCCCGCCGGACAGCTCGTCCACGGCCCGGTCGGCGAGCTCGGCGACCCCGGTGGCCGCCATCGACTCGGCGACGATCCGCTCGTCCTGCTCCGACCACTGGCGCAGCAGCCCCTGGTGCGGGTACCGGCCGCGCGAGACCAGGTCGGCGACGGTGATCCCGTCCGGGGCGATCGAGGACTGCGGGAGCAGCCCCAGCGTCCGGGCGACCTTCTTGGCCGGCATCGAGGAGATGGCCTGACCGTCCAGCAGCACCCGCCCGGCGGACGGCTTCAGCATCCGCGACAGGGCCCGCAGCAGCGTGGACTTGCCGCAGGCGTTGGGGCCGACGATCACCGTGAACGAGTTGTCGGGGATCTCCACCGACAGGTTCTCGGCGATGACCCGCTGGTCGTAGCCGAGGGTGACGTTCTCCGCGGTCAGCCGCTGCACTTGCGTACTCCTCGTGTGGCCCGGCGCGTCGCCGGACTCGTTGCCGGACGCGGGAAGCAGGTCGTCCCGCGCGCTCATATGCGTCCCGCCTTGCGCTCGGTGACGAGCAGCCAGAGCAGGTAGACGCCGCCGACCAGGCCGGTCACCACGCCCACCGGCAGCTGGTCCGCGCCGAACGCCCGCTGCGAGGCCAGGTCGGAGGCCAGCAGCAGGACGGCGCCCATCAGCGCGCCGGTGAGCAGGTTCGGGCCGGGCGAGCGGGTCAGGCGCCGCGCCAGCTGGGGCGCGGCCAGGGCCACGAAGCTGATCGGACCGGCCGCGGCGGCCGCCGCGGTGGTCAGCAGGACCGCCGCCAGCATCAAGAGCATCCGGGTCCGTTCCACCGGCACGCCCAGCGCGTACGCCGAGTCGTCGCCCATCTCGATCATCCGCAGGGCCCGGTTCTGCCCGAGGACCAGCGGGAACAGCACCGCGCAGGTCGCCAGCAGCGGCCACACCTGCGCCCAGTCCCGCCCGGCCAGCGAACCGGTCAGCCAGACCATCGCCCGGGTGGCGTCGACGAGCTGCGCCTTCGCGATCAGGTACTGGATCACCGCGACGAGGACGGCGGAGGAGCCGATGCCGACCAGCACCAGCCGGTACCCGTGGACACCCTGCTTGTACGCGAGCAGGTAGACGGCGGCGCCCGCGAGCACCCCGCCCGCCACCGCGCCCGCCGCGACCTCGGCCGCGCCGCCCTTGAACAGGATGATGACGACGAGCGCGCCGACCGACGACCCGTACCCGAAGCCCAGCAGGTCGGGCGATCCGAGGGGGTTGCGCGAGACGGACTGGAAGACCGCCCCGGCCATGCCGAGGGCCGCGCCGACCAGCACCGCGACCAGCACCCGCGGCAGCCGCAGGTCGTTGACGATGAAGTCGTCGGCGGGGTTGCCGTTGCCCAGCAGGGTCCGCACGACGTCCCAGGGGGCGATCTCGAAGTCGCCGGTGCCGATGAGCACGACGGCCAGCGCCAGCGTCAGGGCGGCCAGCACCACCCCGGTCGCCATCGCCCGCGGCTCCATCCGCAACGAGGTGCGGCCGGGCCCGCGCAGCGCGCGCAGGGGGACGTGCTTCGCGTCCTTCGAGGTCGCCGTCACAGCTGGGCCATCCTCTTGCGCCGAACCAGGTAGATGAAGACGGGGCCGCCCAACAGCGCGGTGACGATGCCCACCTGGAGCTCGCCGGGCCGGGTGACGACCCGTCCGGCCACGTCGGCGCCGAGCAGCAGCACGGGCGACAGGACCGCCGAGTACGCGAGCACCCAGCGCATGTCGGGCCCGGTGATGATCCGCACCAGGTGCGGGATCATCAGCCCGACGAAGACGATCGGCCCGCAGGCGGCCGTCGCGGCCCCGCAGAGCAGGGTGATGGCGACCATCGCCGCGATCCGGGTCCGCGTCAGGTGCGCGCCGAGCGCCCGCGCGGTGTCGTCGCCCAGCGCCATCGCGTTGAGCGGCCGGCCCAGCGCGAGCGCGAGCACGGCACCGGCCAGCAGGAACGGCGCCACCTGGGTGACGGTGTCCATGGTGGCCGAGGCCAGCGAACCCACCGTCCAGAACCGCAGCTTGTCCAGGGCCTTGCTGTCCATCAGCTGCACGGCGTTGATGTAGCCGACGAGCGCCGCGCTGGCCGCCGTACCCGCGAGCGCGAGCCGCACCGGCGTCGCGCTGCGGCTGCCGCCGAGCACGTAGACGAGGACCGAGACGAGGGCGGCACCGAGGAAGGCCCACCACACGAACGCGTCCAGGGAGCTCGCCCCGAAGAAGCTGATGGCCGAGACGACGGCCGCCGCGGCGCCCGCGTTGACGCCGAGGATGCCGGGTTCGGCCAGCGGATTGCGGGTCAGCGCCTGCATGACCGCGCCGGACAGCCCGAGCCCGATCCCGACCATCACCCCCAGGAGGGTGCGCGGGATCCGCAGGTCGCGCACGACCACGTCGCTGGTGGTCCCGGTGAAGTGGAACAGGCCGTGCCACACCTCACCGAGGGGCATCGCCTTGGCCCCGACGGCGATGCTCGCCACCGCCACCAGGGCCAGTACCGCGAGGGCGGCCAGCAGACCGGCCGCACGCGCGCCGTGGCGGGTACGGGGGGCGACGGCCTGCGCCGCGCTCTGTTCGGGGGGACTCTCGACCAACACGGTGGTTAGGTTAGCCTACCCTCTGACCGCAATGGTGCCCCGAACGGCCGAACGCCCCCGGCCCCACCCTCCTACAGCCCCAGCAGGGCCAGGGCCTTCCCCGCGTCCAGCGCGCAGGAGCCGTCCCCCGCCCGCGTCCAGGCCGCCGCGCACAGCGCCCGCAGCCCGTCCATCGGCTCGCCCTCGCCCCGCAGGTCCAGTACGTCGTCCAGCGCGACCGCCGTCCACCCGCCGCAGCGGAAGCCCTCCCCGGCCCGCTCCACCTCCGGCTGCCCGGTCAGCAGCCCGCGCAGGTCCCGGTCCACGTACGTCGGCCGGTGCCTCGGCTCGGCGCGCAGCACCTGCTCCGCGTCCGCGATCCCCGTCAGCACCAGCAGCGAGTCCACCTCCCCGTTGAAGGCGCCCTCGATGTCGGTGTCCAGCCGGTCCCCGACCACCAGCGGCCGCACCGCCCCCGTCCGCAGCACCGTCTCCCGGTGCATCGGGGGCAGCGGCTTGCCCGCCACCTGCGGCTCCGCGCCCGTGGCGATCCGTACGACCTCCACGGCTGCCCCGTTGCCCGGCGCGATCCCGCGCGCCGCCGGAATCGTCAGGTCGGTGTTCGACGCGAACCACGGCACCCCGCGGTTGATCGCGTACGAGGCCTCCGCGAAGCGCCCCCACGCCAGGTCCGGCCCCCCGTACCCCTGCGCGACGGCCGCGAGCCCCTCCTCCTCGGCGGACTCCACCGGCACCAGCCCGCGCTCGCGCAGCGCGACCCGCAGCCCCTCGCCGCCGATCACCAGCACCTTCGACCCGGGCTCCACCTGATCCGCGATCAGCCGCGCCACCGCCTGCGCCGAGGTGATCACCTCGGAGGGGTCCGTCGGAATGCCCAGCTCGCCCAGGTGCTCGGCGACGGCGTCCGGGGTGCGCAGCGCGTTGTTGGTGACGTACGCGAGGTGCATCCCCCCGTCCCGGGCCGCGGCGAGGGAGTCCACGGCGTGCGCGATGGCCAGCCCGCCCGCGTACACCACTCCGTCCAGATCCAGCAGAGCCGTGTCATAGGCCCGGTGGAGATCGCGCTCGCTTCCGGCGGGACTGGTCCTGCTCTGCCGCGTCATCTGGCCGCTCCTCTTCGCTGCTTCTCGTGTTCCGCGCAGGTCCCGGGATTCTTACGATCGATCTTGTCCGAGTTTGCGCTGCTCCCCGTCTCCCCCGATCATCCCGCACCGCGAGACGCGTTTTACCATGCACCAATGACCACACCTGGCAACGCGGAGCACGGGCTGCGCCTGATCCCCTTCCACGGACTGCGCTATGTCCCGCAGCGCGTCGGCAGCCTGGCCGCCGTCACGTCTCCGCCCTACGACGTGGTCGTGCGCCCCGACGGAGTCGACTACCTCGAGTCCGCCGATCCGCACAACATCGTCCGGCTGATCCTGCCCCAGGCGCAGACCCCCGCCGCACGCAACGAGCAGGCCGCCCACACCCTGAACGACTGGCTCGCCGAGGGGATCCTCAGCGCCGATCCGCAGCCCGCGCTCTACGTCTACGAGCAGCGCAGGGCCGGCGTCCTGCAGCGCGGCATCATCGGCGCCCTCGCCCTGTCCCACGCGGAGGCCGGCATCGTCCTGCCCCACGAGGACGTCATGCCGGACGTGGTCACCGACCGGGCGGGCCTGATGCGTGCCACTTCGGCCAATCTCGAACCCCTCCTGCTGACCTATCTGGGCGACGGACCGGGCACGGGAGCGGCCGCGGTCGTCGAGGCCACCGCCGCCGGCAGGCCCCCGCTGCTGTCGACCGTCACCGAGGACGGCTTCTGCCACCGCCTGTGGGCCATCACCGACCCGGCAGAACTGGCCGCCGTCACCGCCGACCTCGGCAGCCGCCAGGCCCTGATCGCCGACGGCCACCACCGCTGGGCGACGTACCTGCGCCTCCAGGAGGAGCACGGCTCCCCCACCCCGTGGGACTTCGGCCTGGTCCTCCTCGTGGACACCGCCCGCTACCCGCTCCAGGTCCGCGCCATCCACCGCATGCTGCGCCGGCTGCCGCTGTCCCAGGCGCTGGCCGCGCTCGACGGCTCCTTCCGGGTCCGCCCGGTCGACGGCCCGCTGCCGCTGGCCCTGGAGGTCCTCGCCGACGCCTCGGAACGCGGCAACGCCTTCCTGCTGACCGGCGACGGCACCTTCCACCTGGTGACCGACCCGGATCCGGTCCTCATCGAGCGCACCGTCCGCCACGACCGCCCCGAGGCCTGGCGCCGGCTGGACGCGACGGTGCTGCACGCGACGCTGCTGGACGAGCTGTGGAAGATCCCGGACGCCCCGGACCAGATCTCCTACATCCACGACGCCGCCGCCACCGTCGCCATGGCCGAACGCCACGGCGGCACCGCCGTCCTGCTGCACCCCGTACGGGAGGCGGTCGTCCGGGACCTGGCCCGCCAGGGCGTCACCATGCCCCGGAAGTCGACCTCCTTCGGCCCGAAGCCGGCCACGGGGCTGGTCCTGCGCAGCCTGGACTGACGCCCCCGGACCCCCTCCGGACATGCGAAAGGGCGGCACCCCCGAGGGGGTACCGCCCTTTCTGCGCTACTTCACGGCTTACGCCTTGTCGCGCTCGTCGTCCTCGATGACCACGATCTCGTCGGTGACGTCGACGTCGCCCTCGTCGAGGGGCTCGTACTCGTCGTCGTCCTCGTCGTAGTACTCGGCCTGGTCGGAGGCGCGCTCGGCGGCGGCCACCTCGGCGTCGTCCTCGTCGTCCTCGTCCTCGTCGTCCTCGGGGAGGGCGTCCTCGAGGTCGGCGTCGTCCTCGATCGCGGCGGCGTCCACGAACTCGACGCCGTCGATCTCGGCCAGCCGGTCGGAGGCGTCGGTCGCCCCGTCCTTGTCGGCCTCGAGGGTCTTGGCGAACCACTCGCGCGCCTCGTCCTCACGGCCGGCGGCCAGCAGGGCGTCGGCGTAGGCGTACCGCAGGCGCGCGGTCCAGGGCTGGACGGAGCTGGAGGCCAGCTCCGGGCTCTGCAGGGTCACGATGGCGGCGTCGAGCTCGCCCATGTCCCGGCGGGCACCGGCGGCGACGAGACGCATCTCGACCTGGCCGGCCTTGTCCAGCTTCTGCACCTCGGGCTCGCCGGCCATGGCCAGGGCCCGCTCCGGACGGCCGAGGCCGCGCTCGCAGTCGGCCATGACGGGCCACAGCTCGACCGAACCGGTCATCCGCTTCGCGGCACGGAACTCCGCGAGGGCCTCGCTGTACTTCTGCGTGGCGTACGCGGCGAAGCCGGCGGCCTCGCGGACGGCGGCGACGCGGGAAGCCAGACGCAGGGCGATCCGGGCGTACGCGTACGACTGCTCGGGGTCCTCGTCGATCAGCCGGGCCACCATGACCAGGTTGCGCGAGACCTCCTCGGCCAGACCCTTGGGCAGGCTCAGGAGCTCCTGACGCACATCGGCGTCGATCTCGTGCCCGGTGACGTCGTCGTCGATCGGAAGCCGCTTGACCGGGTCCCGGTCGCGGTCCGCACGGAAGTCGCGGTCGCCACCACGGTCGTCACGCCCACGGAAGCCGCCACGGTCACCACCGCGGTCATCGCGGCCACCACGGAAGCCACCACGGTCGCCGCCCCGGTCATCACGACGGGGGTACGACGGACGGTCGCCACCACGGTCATCACGGCCACCGCGGAATCCACCACGGTCGTCATCACGACGCGGGTAGGACGGGCGGTCGCCACCACGGTCGTCGCGACGGGGGTACGACGGACGGTCGCCACCACGGTCATCACGACCGCCACGGAATCCACCACGGTCGTCATCACGACGCGGGTAACTCGGACGGTCCCCACCACGGTCATCACGACGCGGGAAGCTGGGACGCTCGCCCCGGTCGTCACGACGGAAGCCGCCACCGGTGGGACGGTCCCCACCACGGTCGTCACGGCGCGGGTACGACGGACGGTCGCCACCACGGTCATCACGACCGCCACGGAAACCACCACGGTCATCATCACGACGCGGGAAGCTCGGACGGTCCCCACC
>NZ_JBHWBP010000252.1:0-11260 GCF_042735575.1 Streptomyces sp. NPDC059564
CACGACCTATGTCGTGGGCTGCTTCAGATGTGTATAAGTGACAGGGTCGATCTGGGCCAGGGCGATCCGGTCCCGGCCTTCGGGCCCCGTCAGGCCGAAGGCCGCGCCGACCATGCCGAGGCGGGCGAACACCCGCTCGTTGCCCCGATCCGCGCGTTCCCGGTGCTCCTCGGACCAGCCGGCCCGGCCGAACTCCTCGGCGCCGTACAGGAGCAGCGCCGCCTCCCGTGGATGGGCCCGACTCCAGGACACGACGTGCCGGGCGCCGGCGCGGGCGGCCCTGCGGGGGTCGGGGTCGCCGTCGAGCGCGGCGAGGTAGCCCTCCTGGAAGCCCTCGACGGTACGCAGCCACACCTCGGCGAGCAGCGCAGGGCGCCCCGGGAAGCGGTGGTACACGGATCCGCTGGGCGCGCCGACGGCCTGGGCGACGGCGGACATCGTGACTGCGGCCGGGCCGCCGGCGGCCGCCAGGAGGACGGCGGCGTCGAGGAGCTCGTCGGCGTCGAAGCGGGGTGGTCTCGGCATGAATCAGAGAGTACTCTCCACTTCAATTAGAGGTTGCTCTCCAATTGAAGGAGCTCGCCATGCCCGTCCACAACGTCCACGAACGCCTGCTGCCGATGACGGCGGCCGAGGCCGGCGCCCTCCTCGACTCCCTCTCCGACGGGCCGGCCGACCGGCTCTGGCCGCACCGGACCTGGTCTCCCATGGAGTTCGACCGCCCGCTGTCCGCGGGCGCGAAAGGGGGCCACGGCCCGGTCCGCTACACGGTCGCCGCGTACGTCCCGGGAACCTGGATCCGCTTCACCTTCAGCGGCCCCCGCGGTTTCCACGGCTTCCACGAGTACGCCGCGCTGCCGGTCGACGACGGACGCACGGTGCTACGGCACACCCTGTCGATGCGGGTCACCGGAATCGCCCGGCTGAGCTGGCCGTTGGCCTACCGCTGGCTGCACGACGCACTGCTGGAGGACAGCCTCGACCGTGCCGAGCACCCGGCGCGGCGCGCCCGCTGGTCCCCGTACGTCCGGCTGCTCATGGCCATCGCCCCCAAGGAACAGTGAGCTCGTCGCTTGACGTTTCAGGCTGAACAGCGCCTCGGTCTCCCAGACGGCCGGGTGCCTGTTCGACTCGATGTCGCTGCCGAGGCGGATCCGGAACCCAGCCGTCACGGGGTCACGAACCGATCGGAGCCCCGGCGCTGCCGGGTGCGTCGACGGCCACGGCCGGGCGGGGTCGGGGTCGGGGTCGGGGTTCAGGCCGAACAACTGCGCCGGGTGTGCCGTCCGAGTGATGATTCTGCTGAACGTCGGTTCGCGGCGAAGGGCGGGACAGGGGGATGCGAGGCGATGGAGGGTCAGCTTCTCGGGGGCCGGTATCAGTTGTTACGGCAACTGGGCGAAGGCGGCATGGGGCAGGTCTGGGAGGCGCGGGACGAGGTGCTGGGGCGCCTCGTGGCGGTGAAGGTGATCGCGCTGCTGGCCGGAGGCGGAAGCAGGGGCGAAGAGGTGCGCGCGAGATTCCTGCGCGAGGCGCGGATCACCGCGGTGCTGCAGCACCCCAACATCGTGACGATCCACGACCTCGGTGAGACCGGCATCGAGGGCGGCAGGGCGCCGTTCCTCGTCATGGAGCTCCTGCGCGGCGAGGGGCTCGACGCGGTCATAGGCCGTGGTCCCGCCGCCCTGCCGGACGCGGCCCGATGGGGTGCGCAGATCTGTGACGCCTTGGCCGACGCCCACGGTGCCCACGTCCTTCACCGGGACATCAAGCCCTCGAACGTACTGGTGACGGCGCCGGGTGCCGTGAAGGTCCGCGACTTCGGTATCGCGCGCGCCGCCGATCCCTACGCGACGGCGAACCGGCTCACCCAGACCGGTTTCATCGTGGGCACGCCTCCGTACATGGCCCCTGAGCAGGCACGCGGTCGCCCTGAAGCACGCAGCGACCTGTACGCGCTCGGCTGCCTCCTCTTCGAGCTGATCACCGGCCGCCTGCCGTTCCAGGCCCCCGACACGATCGGCTACCTCACCGCCCACCTCACCGAGACCCCGTCCGCCCCCAGCACGATCGCCGGCCACATCCCGCCCGACTGGGACGCACTCGTACTGACGCTGCTACGGAAAGAGCCCGGCGAACGCTACGCGAGCGCCGCCGAAGTCGCCCAAGCCCTCCGGCAACTCGAGAACCTCCGCCGTCCGCACCAGGAGGTGAAGCGGGAGCGGGGACCCGTGCACGAGCCGGCCCGGGCACCGGAGCCGACGTACGTGCCGGCCGAACGGGAGGCGTTCGTCAACGTCGCCCGGGCGCTCCGGCTCCTCGAGAACAGCCGCCGACAGCATGAGCAGCAGGAGCGCAGGCCCGGGTTCGAGCCGGCGCGCGTACCCGCTCCGACACACGCGCTGCCCCCGCCCGCCTCGACGCCCCCGGAAGGCCCGTCGGTGCTCGGATTCTTCCGCAGGCTGGTGATCGCCACGGTGATCCTGGGCGTGATCGCGGCCATCGTCCATGTCGTCGACCCGGAGGAGTCATGGTCGGTCGAAGGGCCGGACTGGTTCGTCATCGCGATCGCCGTCGGGATCTGCGGGTGGCTCACATGGAAGACCAACCGGGAGTAGATATCCTCCCGGTCCCCTCGGCCCGTTGTCGTCCAACCAGGGGGTGGGAGCTGGACCAGTGGCCGATGCTGCCGATTACAGCGACCCCATCACCGCATCCACGACCCGCTCCAGCTGCGTGGCATCCTCGGCGGTCTTCGCCAGCACCCGCATGCCGATCACCGTCGCGAGCAGCCAGGCGGCCACCGCCGCCGCGTCACGCCCGCCGTCGATTTCACCGGCCCGCTGGCCTTCCTCGACGGTCGCCCGGAACGCGCTCTCCGTACGGGCGAACATCTTGCGCACGCTGTCGGCCGCCCCGGCGTCCGAGAGGGCCAGCTCGGCGGCCGTATTGACCGCCATACAGCCACGCCGGTCCTGGTCGCCCAGGTCGAGCTCGACCAGCGCTTCCAGCGCACCCCGCAACCGGTCCTTCGCCGAACCGGGATGATCGAGGAGCTCCGCCAGCCACGCGGCCTGCGCGTCACGGTAGCGAGCCAGCGCCCGCTCGAACAACGCGTGCTTGCTGCCGAAGGTGTTGTACAAACTGCCCTTGCCGATGCCCAGCTCATCCACCAGGTCCTGAGGCGTCGTCGCCGCATACCCCTTGCGCCAGAACACGCCCATCGCGCGCTCCACCGCCACGTCCGGATCGAACTGCTTCGGCCTGCCCATGGCACCACCGTAACACCGTTCTTGACCTTGAGGTCAAATAGCAGCTGTTGCCGGGGAAGCCCGGCGGGCGCACGGTGGAGGAAGGGAAGGTCTCCGAAAGGGAGTCCGCCATGCGACGACGCACGGGTGCGACCTCGTGCACCACCTTGATGGCCGCGCTCGCCTTCGCCGTGGCCGGTCCGTCCACCGGACCGGCCACGGGAGATCCGCTGCCACCGCCGAGCCCCACCGCTCCGGCGCCGTACGCCCAGGGGATACCCACCGACACTCCGGACGGCCTCGCCACGTACCTGACGTTCGCCTTCGGCAAGATCGACGAGTACTGGAAGAACCGGTTCCAGCAGGAGAAGCTGACCGGGCCGTCCACGTACTACTCGCTCATCCGTTCCGGGCAGGAGTCCGTGAGCAAATGCCTGTCCGAGCCGGTCCAGACCGACACGGACAACTACTTCTACTGCCCGGCGGATACCTGGACCAACGAGGAGGGCACCACCTTCACGGGTGGGATCCACTTTCCCGTGGGCGCGGCCATGAACCTGCAAGCCGATACCAGCGCCTTCGCGGTGGCCACCGTCATGGCGCACGAGTACGGCCACGAGGTGACCCAGGAGTACATGACTCAGCTGAACCTCCCTGCCATCGTGCAGATGAAGGACGGCGCACCCGTCCTGGACGAGAACGGCGACACCGTTCCGGTGAAGGAGTCCGAGCTCATCGCGGACTGCTTCAGCGGCAACTGGGCCAAGTACGCCTACAGCCAGGGAATGGTCCGCCACGCGGACCTGGGGCAGGCGGTGAAGGCGCTGATGTCCGCGGCCGACACCACCATCGGCGCGCACCAGCCGCACGGCAACAAGTCCGAGCGCACGACCGCCTTCACCTTGGGCTACAACACGGGCTCCCCGCTCAAGTGCGCGCAGCAGTACTGGGTCACGTTCCCCTGGCCCTGATACGGCCTCACGGCGGGGTCGGGGCGGAGACGAAGCGCTTGGCAGCGCCCGCTTCCGCCCCGACCGGAAGTCCCAGCGCGAAGCCAACGGCGAGTCCCAGGGCCCCTCCCCATGAGCTCGCTCGGCACATCAGGCGCGGGTGCTTCAGCTGACTTACGCCTCAGCGAAAAGCGGCGATGCTGCGGGCGACCCAGTCGTTGAAGGGGCGCGGGGCGCGGCCGAGGACTCGTTCCACGTCCGGGCTGATCCGCAGTTCGGCGGGGTTCGGGGCGGCGATGATGTCCAGGGTGTCGTCGGCGAGCTCCGGCGGCACGAACCGGGTCATCGCGGCCTTGGCCTCCTCGCGGGTGAGTTCGTGGAACCGCACCGGCGAGCCGAGCGCGGCGGCGATGGCCTCCGCCTGCCGGCGCGGCGTGATCACCTCGGGCCCGGTCAGTTCGAAGACTCCGCCGGCGTGCCGGTCGTCCAGCAGGCAGGCCGCCGCGACCTCGGCGATGTCCGCCGGGTCGACGACCGGAACCCCGACATCGCCGAAGGGTGCGGCGACCGTCCCTTGCGTGCGGACGGACTCCGCCCAGGCCAGGGCATTGGAGGCGAAGCCGCCCGGTCGCAGGACGGCCCAGTCCAGGCCGGACTCTCTCAGCGCGTCCTCCACCGCGCGCATCGCGATCCGCGACGGGCCGAGCGGCCTGGTCGCCACGCCCTGCGAAGACAGCAGGACGACCCGGCGGACCCCGCCGGCCGCGGCCAGGTCGATGATGTCGGCCGGCCTGGCTTCGGGGGCGTGCAGGTCGCCGGACAGCAGGAGGAACAGCGCCTTCGCCCCCGCCAACACGGGGGCGAGGCTCTGCGGTTCGGCCAAGTCGGCCGGCACGTGCCGCACCCCGTCCGGCACCGCCGCCGCGTTCCGCGACACCGCCGTCACCTGCTCGCCCGCCTCGGCCAGGGCCTGCGTCAAAGGGCGGCCCACATTCCCGGTAGCCCCGGTCACCACGATCATGTTCAGCTCCTACTCCGTTGTGCACTGCGGAAATTGACGCTAGGAGCCGGGCTTACTTTTCGTAAGAACATACCCAGAGGTAAGCTCCGGACATGAAGGAAGGCGCGCAGCTGACGCAGGCCGAGCCGGGCCATCGCTATGAGGTGTTTCACACCGACTGCCCTGCGCGCGACATGGTCGACCACGTGACCAGCAGGTGGGGTATCTGGGTGCTGATCTCCTTGCGGAGCAACGACCTCCGGTTCTACGAGCTCCGCGACAGCATCCAGGGCATCAGCGAGAAGATGCTCGCTCAGACACTGCGCACGCTGGTCCAGGACGGCCTGGTCTGGCGGGAGGTCGAGCCGACGACGCCGCCCCAAGTCACCTACGGGCTGACCGAGTTCGGCCAGGACGTCGGTAAGCCACTGACGGACTTGTTCGACCTGATCACACAGCGGCTGCCGCCGGCGGAACGTCCGCCACGGAGCGGCTGACCACCCCCAGGCCGCGCCACCGAGCCGCCACCTCCACCGTCGAGCCCGTCACACCTGCGATTAGGCCAGCAACCGCAGTGCCAGTTCTTTGAGCTGGGGGTCGGCGTCCGTGGCATTGCCAGCGTTGAACGGGGGCTGCGGGTCGTATTCGATCGCCAGCTGGATCGCCTTCGCCGTGGTGTCTCCGGCGATCAGGGACGCCAGGTACAGGGCCATGTCCAGGCCTGCCGAGACCCCCGCCGCCGTGATGATCTTCCCAGAACGTACGTAGCGCTGAGGTAGATAGGTCACATCGAAATGGGACTGCAGATAGTCGGCAGAGGCCCAGTACGTCGTTGCCCGTCGTCCGTCCAGCAGCCCCGCCGCGGCAAGGACGAGCGCTCCTGTGCACACCGAGGTCGTCCACCGGCTGTGGCGGTCGATTCGGCGAATCCAGCTGAGCAGCGCCTGGTTCTCCATCGCCCCGACCGTGCCGCGATTGCCACCGCCCGGCACGAGCAGGACGTCCAGGCGATCGAGCTCGGCGATCGAACGCTCGGCCACCACAGCCACGTCCCCCGTGTCCGTACGGACCGGTCCTCGACGCTCGGCGACCATCGTCACGTTCGCACCCGGCAGCCGGGACAGCACCTCCGCGGGGCCTGTGGGATCCAACAGGCTGTAGCCGTCATACAGCAGGATGCCGACGTCCAGCCCTCCGTCACCCCGCCGCTCGGCGTGTGCGAACCCGCCTTGGGTCGCGGCGCCGGCGGCGGCGAGCGCGGCGGTGGCCACGGTCCCGCGCAGTAGAGCCCTGCGTGTCGCTGAATTCGTCATGACACGGGAGTCTTCTGGCCCGACGGGACGCGTGCTCGCGGCATGTCCGGCATCCTGCGAATCCTGTCTCCGCTGACTCCGTAGTGATCCAGGAATGCCTGCCGCATCGTCTGCGCCGACCCGAACCCACACCGGCGGGCGATCGCGGCCAGCGACAGCCCGCTGGACCGCACCAGATGCGCGGCCGCTTCCGTACGGGCCGCCCGCACAGCCCTGGTCGGGGTCGTCCCGAGGTGCGCGGTGTACAGGCGAGTCAGGTGCCGGGGGCTCACTCCCGCCCGGGCCGCCAGCGCCCCGGGCGTCAGGTCCTCGGCCAGGTGGCCGGCGATGTAGCCGGAGAGGTCCCGTACCAGGCGGTCACCTGGCGGTGGAGCGGCCAGGAACATGCTGATCTGGGCTTGATCGGCGGGCCTGTGCAGGTACGAGACGAGCTCACGGGCAACGGCACGGGCCAGCGTCGGCCCGTGGTCGTCCTCGATCAGTGACAGCGTCAGGTCGAGCGCGCTGGTGACCCCGGCAGAGGTGTAGACGTTGCCGTCGCGGATGTACAGCGGCCCCACGTCAACGGCCACAGCGGGATGGCGGGCGGCGAGCTGCTCGCCGTACCCCCAGTGCGTCGCCACCCGCCGATGGTCCAGCAACCCCGCGGCGGCGAGCACGTAGGTGCCGGTGCAGACGGAGGCGACGCGCCGGCTGCGCTCGGCCAGCCGCCGAACCTGTGCCAGCAACCGCCCGTCCGCGGCCGCGCACTCGTACCCGACCCCGCCCACGACGATCAACGTATCCAGTCGTCCGGTCACCGCCTCCAGTCCCCGCCCCGCCCCGAGCACGATCCCGGCCGAACTACGGGCGGCACGGCGGCCGAGGGTGCCCAGCTCGATGGCGTAGGGAGGGGACGCGCCGTACCGGTTGGCTATGTCCAGAGCGCCGCTGGGGCAGGCGATGTCTAGAATCTGCGCGTCGTCGTAAGCCACGATGAGAATGCGCCGCTGGCTGTCCATAGGACCGATACCACCACGCAACGCAGAGGCGCTGCTCAAGATCGGTCGCATCCCAGCCATGCACCGGGCGCGTGGCCGCGTGGCCGCATGGGAGGTCTTCCCATCCCCATGAACGCGGTCGTGGGTGACCAGGCACTGGGCGAGCATGGCCGCGCTACGAAGTCGGCCAGGACCAGGCCGCCGGGGAGCTGCCCGGCGGCGACCACCCGGTCCGGGAACCCGTCCTTCGCCAGCACCCGCCCGCCGAAGCGGGGTGACGACGAGGGCCCGGTGCCCGAACTCCACCCGCCAAGGGTGACCCGGCATCGTGAATTGACCGGGGTGGCGCAATGCTCAAGGGTGCACGCTGCGAATAGTCGAGGAAGCATTGAAAAGCGGGGACGGCGCGCTGCGGCTGATCGTCGTCATGCTGCTGTAGCGGTGCTGAGGCGCGATCCAGGTATTTCGGAGTTCGGCGGTCTGAGGATGTCGAGAACGTGCCACCGGCTCCGTCCCAGGGACATCAGCGGCCACCACCGGCCGCACGAGGAAGAAGGAGAAACCAGCATGGCGATTCAGCGGATGGACAACGTCGGCATCGTCGTCGATGACATGGATGCCGCCGTCGCGTTCTTCGTGGAACTCGGTATGGAGCTGGAGGGCAGGGCGGAGGTCGAAGGCCTCGTCGCCGACCAGTGCACCGGACTCGACGGCGTCCGCTGTGACATCGCGATGGTCCGGACCCCGGACGGTCACAGCCGGCTCGAGCTGGCGAAGTACCGCAGCCCCGCGGCGATCAGCGCCGGGCCGCGCAACCGGCCGCACAACATCCTGGGCACGCACCGCGTCATGTTCGCCGTCGACGACATCGAGGACACCGTTGCCCGCCTGCGCCCGCACGGCGCCGAACTCGTCGGCGAGATCGCCCGGTTCGAGGACAGCTATCTGCTCTGCTACGTCCGCGGCCCGGAGGGCATCATCGTCGGACTGGCCGAGCAACTGCGCTGAGCAGGAGAAACCGAGATCATCGAGGTTCTGAACCGCCCGTTCAGCCGGGAACTGCCTTCCGTGGGGCCGTCCGGGCAGTCGGGCGGGCGGTCTCGGACCGCGAGCTCAGACGAGCGTGGTGACCAGCAGGGCGAAGGCGGCGATGATGACGGCGACGCGGACGTAGGGGAAGCGGTCCCAGCGGTTCATCCGCTGGTTCCAGTCAGTCGGCAGGCCGTCGGCGGTCCACGTCATGACCCGGTTGTTGATCGGGGCGAGCAGCAGAATCGACATGACCCCGCTGAGGATCAGCAGCGCGGCCGCGGTGGGGCGGCCCTGCACCGGGTGGCGACGCTGACCCGGGCGGGACGACTGCCGCCGGGGGACGCCGAGCGGAGGGTGGAGCTGCTGGTGGACCGGCTCGCCGTGGTCTGACCCACCACCCAGGCAGGCAGGCAGCCGGGACGCTAGTGTCCTGACGGCCGCGCAGGCCGACACCCGTGGTCCCCGTGCGCCGGTGAGGCCCTGGCTCAGACTTTCGTCCGTGGGCTTCCAGCAGCTTGAGATCCATCGGGAGCTTGCCGATCGAGGCGGCCGCTTCACTCCTGACCGTTGCTGAGTTCAGGAGCCTTCGATCGGCCCGGCCCGATCCCATCCAGGCGCCCGCACGTCGATCGTGAGACCTGCCGACCCGACCTCCTCACCGCAGGTCCGGCACGTCGACGTCAGATCGAGGTCGTGCTCGGTGTCGTGCTCGGAGCCGGGCCCGCCGCGATGCCGGAAGGCGACCGGCGGGGTGTCCACCGCCCAGCGATCGCCCCAGGCCAGCAGCGCGCGCATCACCGGTGCGAGATCGCGGCCGGCCTCCGTGAGGTGGTATTCGAAGCGCAATGGGCGCTCGCTGTAGGCGCGGCGCTCGACCACGCCCGCCCCTTCCAGTTCGCGCAGTCTGGCGGCGAGGCGGTCGCGGGGGGCGCCGGTGTTGCGGACGATCCGGTCGAAGCGCTGGTTGCCGTAGAAGATCTCGCGGATCGCCAGGAGGGCCCAGCGTTCGCCGACGAGTTGCAGCGCGGCGGCCACGGAGCACGGCCGACCGGGCACTTCGGGGTGCGGAACCGAGTTCTCGCCCTGCTTCGCGTTCGAGGTCACGCCCCCATCCTCTCCCGAGTCCGTTGTGTTTTCAAACTCACACGGCTAGCCTCCGAGCCATGACAGTTGGATTTTCAAACCCACAAAGGGTGTCCCGAGCCGTGTTCGCGACGGTCGCGGCCGCGGTCTTCATGTCGAACCTCGACCTCTTCATCGTCAACGTGGCCCTCCCTGCGATCGGCCGCTCGTTCGGCGGCAGCGGCCTCGGCTCACTCTCCTGGGTCCTCAACGGCTACGCGATCGTCTTCGCGGCGCTCCTCGTAGTCGCCGGCCGCGTCGCCGACCGTTCCGGCCACAAGCCGGTCTTCCTGACCGGATTGGCGGTGTTCACCCTCGCCTCGGTCGGCTGCGCACTCGCTCCCAACGTCGGGACGCTGGTCGCGGCACGGCTCGTGCAGGCCGCCGGCGCCGCGCTGCTGATGCCGACGTCGCTCGCGCTACTGCTCGACACGACTGCGCCCGAGAAGCGCGCCGGGGCGGTGCGGGCCTGGGCGTCGATCGGCGGGATCGCAGCCGGACTCGGGCCGGTGGCCGGCGGGCTGCTGGTCGAGGCCGGGTGGCGCTGGGTGTTCATCGTCAACGTGCCAGGGGGGATCGCGGCGTTCGCGCTCGGTGTCAAGGTGCTGCCGTCGCCCAGGGCCGCCGGGGCGGAGAAGAGTCCGCTGCCCGACCTGTTCGGCGCCGCCCTTCTCACCGGATCGATCGCAACGCTCGCGCTCGGCCTGGTCAAGGCTCCTGACTGGGGTTGGACGAGCGCCGGCGCCCTCGGCGGCCTGGCTGCCGCGGTGCTGCTCGGCGTCTGGTTCGTCCTGCGCTCGGCCCGCCACCCGGTGCCGATCGTCGAGCTGCCGCTGCTCCGGGTTCCGGCGTTCGCATCCGCCGCGGCCGCCCTGACGCTGTTCACCGTCGCCTTCGCCGGAATGCTGCTCGGCGCGGTGCTGTGGTGCCAGGGCGTGTGGGGCTACTCGGCTCTGCGCACCGGCTTCGCCATCGCGCCGGGCCCCTTGCTGGTGCCGCCGGTCGCGTTGCGGATCGGGCCCGCCGTCGCCAGATTCGGTGCGGGCCGCATCGCGCTGGCGGGAACCGTCCTGTTCTCGGCCGGCATCCTGTGGTGGGCCGCGACGCTCGACACCGGCTCGGCCTACGCGGCCTCGCTCCTGCCCGGCATGATGCTGACCGGCCTCGGCGTCGGCATGACGCTCCCGGTCCTGACCGGGGCGTCGGCGGCCGCCCTGCCGCCGGCCCGCTTCGCCACCGGCTCGGCCATCACCTCGATGGGCCGCCAGATCGGCGCGGTCCTCGGCGTCGCGATCCTGGTAGGCCTCCTCGGCACCCCGGCCCCCGGACACGCTGTCGCCGCGTTCCAGCACTGCTGGTACGCGGTCGCCCTGGCATCCCTGCTCGCCGCGTGCGCGACGGTCCCGCTCATCCGCAAGCCCCGGCCGGCCGTCGCCAAGGCGGCCGACCTCGCGCAGGCCACGGAGGTCGGCGCCGCCTGAGAAGCGAGTCCCGTCCGTCGGTGGACGGACGGGACGTTGACCGTCGCCGTGGTGGTCGTGCCCGGGGACGACGACCGGGCGCGAGCCGCCTCCAGGCCCCGTCGGCACCCGGCCACTCGCCTTCTACGCGC
>NZ_JBHWBP010000253.1:0-11177 GCF_042735575.1 Streptomyces sp. NPDC059564
CGGGCCTCACCCGTACAGCTCGACGCGCCCATCACATCGGGCGAGGTCAGGCCAGGCGGGCCACCCCGTCGGCCTTCGCCGCGGCGGCGACCGCGGCCGTGACGGCCGTGGCGACGCGCTCGTCGAACGGCGAGGGGATCACGTAGTCGGCGGCGAGCTCGTCACCCACGACACCGGCGATGGCGTCGGCGGCGGCGATCTTCATGCCCTCGGTGATCCGGGTCGCGCGCACCTTCAGGGCGCCCGCGAAGATGCCGGGGAACGCCAGCACGTTGTTGATCTGGTTCGGGAAGTCCGAACGGCCCGTGGCCACGACCGCCGCGTACTTGTGCGCGACGTCCGGGTGGACCTCCGGGTTCGGGTTGGCCATGGCGAAGACGAACGCGTCCTTCGCCATCGAGGCCACGGCCTCCTCGGCCACCGTGCCGCCGGAGACGCCGATGAAGACGTCCGCGCCCGCGAGGGCCTGCTCCAGCGTGCCGGTCTGACCCGTCTTGTTGGTCAGGCCCGCGATCTCCGCCTTGACGTCGGTCAGGTCGGAGCGGTCCGCCGAGACGACGCCCTTGCGGTCGGTGACGCAGACGTCGCCGATGCCGGCGTCCACGAGGATCTTGGCGATGGCGATGCCCGCCGCGCCCGCGCCCGAGATCACGGCGCGCAGGTCGCCGAGGGTCCGGCCGGTGAGCTTCGCGGCGTTGCGCAGGGCGGCCAGCGTCACGATGGCGGTGCCGTGCTGGTCGTCGTGGAAGATCGGGATGTCCAGCGCCTCCTGGAGGCGGCGCTCGATCTCGAAGCAGCGGGGCGCGGAGATGTCCTCCAGGTTCACCCCGCCGAAGGACGGAGCGAGGCGGATGACCGTCTCGATGATCTCGTCCGTGTCCTTGGTGGCGAGCGCGATCGGAACCGCGTCCACTCCACCGAACTGCTTGAACAGAATCGCCTTGCCCTCCATCACGGGGAGGGAGGCCTCGGGACCGATGTCACCGAGTCCGAGCACGGCCGTACCGTCGGTGACGACGGCGACCACGTTGGACTTCCAGGTGTACTCGTTCACGAGTTCGGGCTGCTCGGCGATGGCGCTGCACACTTTCGCCACGCCGGGCGTGTACGCCAGGGACAGGTCGTCCTTGTCGTTGACCGGCACCGTGGCCACGATGGCCATCTTGCCGCCCCGGTGCAGTGCGAACACCGCGTCCGGGTTGTTGTCCGTCGCGCTGTCACTGCGAGGGTTGACGATCTCCGCTGCCACTTCGTGTGACCCCTTAAGTCCTTTGAATCGTTGAGGGTGGCCACTCCTGGTTAAGGGGTGGGCGGGCACCGCGTCCGTACTCCGCATCGGCGGTTGGCCCGCCTCCGCGAAGGGGAGGTTCGTACGCGCGGGCGCGCCGCACGCGCGCCCTGAGCCCCGGATGAGGGGTGTAAGGATCTGTTCTACCCGAAGAACGCACGCCCAGACGAGTCGATTCCCGCTCAACTGTAGGCCGCTTGTCCGGTTTTTGGCTAAACGTCCAAAGCCCTCTGTCCAGCAAGTGAGACGCGCCGTAAATAGTGGTGGGAAAAGGGCTGGTCACGGCGTTTTGTGTCGCTCCGAGGGCCCTTGCCCGCAGTCCTGTTGGGTAGTCGGCGGCGCCCGTTATCTGATTTTGACCTGATGGGCAGCCTGAATGCGTCAGTCCGAATGGCAAGATGCCGTAATCACACAAGGTCGCGACACTCGATGGTGCGTGCCCGACCTCTCTCGGATGCTTTTCCACCCCTGTCGGAGGAACCAGCTCATGACCGCAAGCACCACCCGTCGTACGACCGCCGCCCGGTCCCGGATCGCCGCGGTCGGCGCGATCGCGGTCGCCGGCGCCCTGATCCTCACCGGCTGTGGCGACCAGACCGACGGGGGCTCCTCGACCCCCTCGGGCAAGACCGACAACAGCGCCCCGCTGTTCTCGAAGCTCCCGAAGAAGATCCAGGACGCGGGCGTCATCAAGGTCGGTTCCGACACCGCGTACGCCCCGATGGAGTTCGTCGACGGCGGCAAGATCGTCGGCGTCGACCCGGACATCGCCGAGGCGCTCGGCAAGCAGCTCGGCGTGAAGCTCCAGTTCACCTCGGGCACCTTCGACGGTCTGATCACCTCGCTGGAGACCGGCCGCCAGGACGTGGCCATGTCGTCGATCACCGACAACAAGAAGCGCCAGGAGGGCCTGGACGACAAGGGCGCCAAGATCGGCAAGGGCGTCGACTTCGTCGACTACTTCTCCTCCGGCGTCTCGCTCCTGGTCAAGAAGGGCAACCCGGACAACATCAAGTCCCTCGACGACCTGTGTGGCAAGACGGTCGCCGTCCAGCGCGGCACCACGTACGAGGACGCCTTCAAGGCGCAGGCCGAGAAGTGCGGTGACAAGAAGCTCACCATCGAGGCCTTCGACACCGACGCCGAGGCCCAGACCCGCGTCAAGGCCGGCGGCGCCGTGGCCGACCTGAACGACTACCCGGTCACCGCGTACACCGCGAAGACCTCGGGCGGCGGCAACGACTTCGAGGTCGGCGGCCAGCAGGCCGACGTCGGCCTCTTCGGCATCGCCGTCTCCAAGGACAACACGCAGCTGCGCGACGCCCTGAAGGAAGCGCTCGACGCCATCATCAAGGACGGCTCCTACGCCAAGGTCCTGGAGAAGTGGAACGTCAAGGACAGCGCCGTGCAGTCCGCCACCGTCAACGCGGGCAAGTAAGACCGAGCGCTCCACTGAAGGGCAGTCATTGTGACTGACAAGATCGACAAGGGTCCGGCCGCGACGCCGCCGGCCGGACCCGGCGCCTCGGGCACCCCCTACGAGGCCATCAAGGCAATCCCCGTACGGCACTACGGCCGCTGGATCAGCGCCGTGGTCGTCGCCGTACTGCTCGCGTGGCTGGTCTACGCCTTCTCCCAGGGCAAGATCATCTGGGCGACGGTCGGCGACAAGCTGTTCGACCCCTCGATCCTCAGCGGCCTCGGGAACACCGTCATCATCAGCATCTCGTCCATGGCGCTGGGCCTCGTGCTCGGCATCCTGTTCGCGGTGATGCGGCTGTCGAAGAACCCGGTCACGAGCTTCGTGTCCTGGCTCTACATCTGGTTCTTCCGCGGCACCCCGGTCTACGTCCAGCTGCTGGTGTGGTTCAACCTGTCGCTGGTCTTCCAGTACATCGACCTGGGGCCGATCTACAAGAACGAGACCGTCGACGTCCTGACGCCGTTCATGGTCGCCCTGCTGGGCCTCGGCCTGAACGAGGGCGCCTACATGGCGGAGATCGTCCGCTCCGGCATCCAGTCCGTCGACGAGGGCCAGAGCGAGGCCTCGCACGCGCTCGGCATGACCCGGACGCAGACGATGCGCCGCGTGGTGCTCCCGCAGGCGATGCGCGTGATCATCCCGCCCACGGGCAACGAGTTCATCAACATGCTGAAGACCTCCTCCCTGGTCTCGGCGGTGCAGTACCCCGAACTCCTGCGGGCCAGCTCCAACATCGGCGCCACCGCCGGCGCGGTCATGGAGATGTACTTCGTCGCGTCCATCTGGTACCTGACGCTGACCAGCATCTTCAGCGTCGGCCAGTACTACCTGGAGCGCCGCTACGCCCGCGGTTCGCTGCGCACCCTGCCGCCCACCCCGTTCGAGCGGCTCAAGGCCAACCTGAACATGTTCCGCCGTACGGAGGTGGCGAAGTGACCGCCCAGCCGATGGTCAAGGCCGAAGGCGTCCACAAGTCGTACGGCGCCGCGCACATCCTGCGGGGCATCGACCTGGAGGTCGCCCCCCGTGAGGTGTTCTGCCTGGTCGGCCCGTCCGGCTCCGGCAAGTCCACCTTCCTGCGGTGCATCAACCACCTGGAGCGCATCAACGCCGGCCGGCTCTCGGTCGACGGCCAGCTGGTCGGGTACAAGCAGAAGGGCGACAAGCTCTACGAGCTGAAGGACAACGAGGTCGCGGCCCAGCGCCGGGACATCGGCATGGTCTTCCAGCGCTTCAACCTGTTCCCGCACATGACGGCCATAGAGAACGTCATGGAAGCCCCGGTCATGGTCAAGGGCGAGTCCAAGGCGGTGGCCCGCGAGCGGGCGATCAAGCTCCTGGACCGCGTCGGCCTCGGTGACAAGGGCGGGAACTACCCCACCCAGCTCTCCGGCGGCCAGCAGCAGCGCGTGGCCATCGCCCGCGCGCTGGCCATGGAGCCGAAGCTGATGCTCTTCGACGAGCCCACCTCGGCGCTCGACCCGGAGCTGGTCGGCGACGTCCTCGACGTCATGCGGGACCTGGCCGAATCGGGCATGACCATGATCGTGGTGACCCACGAGATGGGCTTCGCCCGCGAGGTCGGCGACAACCTCGTCTTCATGGACGGCGGCGTCGTGGTCGAATCCGGCCACCCGCGCGAGGTCCTGGGCAACCCGCAGCACGACCGGACGAAGGCGTTCCTGTCCAAGGTGCTGTAGCGGTAGGCGTGTGAGCGAGAGGGGCGGTACGGATTCCCGTACCGCCCCTCTCGCGTGCCGCCGTCCTGGCGCGCCGCAGTGTGTGTGAAGTCCCTACTTCAGACCTAGGACCAGCGCGTCCGAGGGGGAGCGCCAGACCGCGCGGGCCTCCGCGAAGCCCGCCTCGCGCAGGGTCCGGGCGTGCCAGGCCTCGTCCGGGGTGTCGCCGTCGGCGTGCTCCCCGTAGATCGCGAACCGGGCCTTCGTGGGCTCGGCCAGTACCGGGTCGGCCGCCGCCAGGGCCCACCACTCGCGCCAGTCCGGGACGCCCAGGCGGGCCCGGGTCCCGTCCATGACGGCGTGCCGGTGCGCGTGCTCGGCGGCGTCGATGCGCGGGGTGGCCGGGTCGGGCATGTGGTCGGCGTTCATGAAGACCCCGCCCGGGCGGACCAGCGGGGCGAGCTGCCCGTACAGGGCGGCCAGATCCTTGCTCGGGAGCCAGTGCAGGGCCGTCGCCGTCAGGACCGCGTCGTAGCTCTCGTGGGGGAGGGCCGAGCGCCAGTCGGGGTCCTTGAGGTCGGCGGTGACGAAGGTGACCCGGTCGTCGCCCGCGAAGTGGCCCCGGGCGATCGTCAGCAGCGCGGGGTCGAGATCCAGCCCCGTACTGGAGGCTTCCGGGAACCGCTTGAGGAGCCGGTCCGTGATACTTCCCGTACCGCACGCGAGGTCCAGTACCCGGGGCGCGGGGCCCACGAGGGCCTCGACCATGTCCAGCATGACCCGGAACCGCTCCTCGCGGTCGGGCATGTACCACTCCTGCTGCCGGTCCCAGCTGTCCTGCCACGCCTGCCAGTCCGTACCGAACGAGCCAGTCACCGTATCCGCCATCGAGAAACCCTCCATACGTAATACCCTCGAACCAGTACCAGCCGTTACCGCGGCTATCGCAGACACTAATCCGCATCCGTAAGGACTACAAGTGGAACTGGCCCATTACTCGGACTATGCCGTGCGCCTGGTCAACACCGAGGAGCCGGCCCGCAACAAGGACGCCCTCACCTCGGTGGACGACGTCCGCGCCCTCTTCGGGGCCAGCGTGCAGATGGCCCGCCGGGTCACCGACACCGACGTCACCCGCTTCCGCAACGTCCGCGGCCGGCTGCGCGCCGTCTTCGAGGCCGCCGACGGCGGCGACCACGTCCTCGCCGTCGACCTGCTGAACTCCCTGCTCATGGAGTTCCCGGTCAGCCCCCAGGTCTCCGGCCACGAGCTCGTCGGCCCGGACGGCCGCCCCGACTGGCACATCCACCTCGCCGACCACCCCTCCAACGCCTCCGCCGGCTACGCCGCGATCGCGTCCATGGGGCTGGCCTTCCACCTCACCGAGCACGGCCCCGACCGCCTCGGCCTGTGCCAGGCGCCGCCCTGCCGCAACGCCTACCTCGACACCTCCACCAACCGCTCCCGGCGCTACTGCTCCGACCGCTGCGCCACCCGCGCCAACGTCGCCGCCTACCGCGCCCGCAAGCGGCTGGAGGCCGAGGAGTCCGCGCGCATCGGCCGCACCGCCGAGGCCGCCCAGGACAGCCACGCCCTCAGCGAGCGCTGACCGTCCGGCCGCGGGCGCAGCCGCAGCCGGGCCACCGCCAGCACCAGCTCCTCGGGGACCGCGCCGTAATCGGTGCTGTCCCCGGTCTCGTTGAACGGGTTGTCGCCGAGCATCCACCAGCCGCCCGGCCGGTGCTCGGCCGCCCGCTTGACCACCAGCAGGTCCTGCTGGAGCGGATGGCGGAAGACGACCACGTCACCCGGCCGGACCAACGCCCCGTACCGGACCACCAGCTGGTCCCCGTCGGCCAGGGTGGGCGCCATCGACGGCCCCGTCACCTCGGTGATGCCGATGCGCCCCCGCGCGCGCTTGTTCTCCGCCATGTCCGGCCTCCTCGTCCTCCCCGCATGCTGCCGTACGGCCCCGTACGTTCGCTCACCACTCCTCGACCGAGCCTGGACTTTTGTCCTAAGCCCATGGGGGCGCCCGCGATTTCCGGATTCTCAGCGAGTAATCTCCACCCTTGAGAAGACGATCACGAGGAGGACTTACTCCATGCTTTCCCGCTTCTTCGCCCCCAAGGTGAAGGTCTCCGCCCACTGCGACCTGCCCTGCGGCGTGTACGACCCGGCCCAGGCCCGTATCGAGGCCGAGTCCGTCAAGGCCGTCCAGGAGAAGTACCAGGCCAACGAGGACGCCGATTTCCGCGCCCGCGCCATCACCATCAAGGAGCAGCGCGCCGAGCTCGCGAAGCACCACGTGTCGGTGCTCTGGAGCGACTACTTCAAGCCCCCGCACTTCGAGAAGTACCCGCAGCTCCACACCCTGGTCAACGACACCCTGAAGGCCCTCTCGGCCGCCAAGGCGTCGAACGACCCCGCGACCGGTGCGAAGGCCCTGGAGCTCATCGCGGAAATCGACCGCATCTTCTGGGAGACCAAGGCCGCCTGATCCAGGCCCTTGCCCAGCTCGTGACGCCCGAGGGGCCCGACCGTTCCGCGGTCGGGCCCCTCGGTCGTGTGCGGGGACGCTTCCGCCTCCGCGGTGACGTCCGCTTCCACGGTGACGTCCTGCTCCACGGTGACGTCCTGCTCCGCGGTGAGGTTCTGCTCCGCGGTGACGTCCCTACTCCTCGTCCTCGTCCTCGTCGTCGAGGCGGGCGAGCCAGGTCGCCAGGCGTTCCACCGGGACCTCGAAGTCGGGGTTGAGGTCGACGAAGGTGCGCAGCTGCTCGGCCAGCCACCCGAAGGTGACCTCCTCCTCGCCGCGCCGCTTCTCCAGCTCCTCGATGCCGCGATCGGTGAAGTACAAGTCGGGCTCCGTGCCATGGGGTGATGGGGTGTTTCCCGCCAGGATAAGCCGGGTCCGGGCGACACCTCCCGTCCTCCCGCCTCCGGCGCTAGCGTGGACGGACCCGCTGGGACGAGCGGGGGACGGGGGTCAGGGGATGCCGGACGGGCGCACGGCCGGCTCCGCGCGCGCCTTCGAGCTCCTGGAGCCCCTGGTCCGGGCGGCCACGGTACGCGTCCACGCGCCCCCGGGCGGGTATGAGAACCCCGGCAACGACGGGACCGGACCCACGTGGGGGAGCGGGTTCTTCATCGCCCCCGGCTGGGTCCTGACGTGTGCGCACGTGGTCGGTGAAGGGGGTGGTGCTGCGGTGCGTCTGACAGGGCGCGAGGTCGGCATCAGCTTCTACTCCGGGCCGGTGCCCGGCTTCGGCCCGGGTGCCGGTTCCCTGCCCGGGGGCGGCGCGTACGGGGCCGACGCGGGCATCGGGACGGTCGCCGGGCGCGTGGAGTGCGTCCTGCCCGAGCGGCTGGAGGAGCGGCGGCCCGGGCGGCGGGCCCTGTGGGACCTGCCCGACCTGGCGCTGGTCCGGGTGCTCTCGCCGATCTCCCACGCCTGCGTGTGGCTGACCGACCGGGCCAGGCCCCGGCTGGACGAGGCCGCGTACTTCGGCTGCACCGAGGAGCTCGGCATCCGCGAGATCACCGGCCGCACCACCCGGCTGCGGGGTACCGCCGCGAACGGCGCCGCGATCCGCCTCGGCGACGACGACGAGATCGAGGCCGGCATGTCGGGCGGGCCCGTGGTGGACCTGACGCGCGGAGAGGTCGTCGGGGTGGTCAAGGCCCGGCGGCACGGGGGCGGCGGCGGGCTCGCCGTGTCCGTCGCCCAGCTGCGGACCCTGCCGATGGCGGCGACCGGGCAGACCGGGCTCTACCGCAGGGTCATGCAGGCCCACGACCTCTACCACTACGACCGCCACCTCAGCGATCTCGACAGCCGCCGGACCTGGACCGACGTGCACGACGAGCTCCCGGCCGGGGACGGCGGCGCGTACGGCGGGCGCGGGCGGCTCACCCCCGCCGAGCGCACCACCCTGTGCGGGCTGCTCGCCGAGCTGCCGCCGCCCGGCTCCTCGGAGGCCGTCCGCGAGCTGGCCGAGCGGGCCCGGGGCGAGGAACCCGACCCCGGGCTGCCGGCCCCGCTGAGCTGGCGCGACGGGCTCGGGCTGCTGCACGATCCGCCGGGCGGGCGCGGGGAGGCCGCCGCGATGCTCCGGTACGCGACCGACGTGAGCGTGGCCGACCACCGCGAGCCCCCGGCGCCCGGGGCCGACGAGGAGCTGTGGGACTGGGTACGGGCGACGGCGGAACGGCTGTGGCGCCCGCTGCGGCGGGAACTGGGCGAGCGGCACGAGCGCGGCCTGGCCGAGCGGGAGCGGCGCCGGCGGGCCGCCGTCGGGCAGGCGGCGCACGGACCGGCCCGGCGGGCCCGGACGCTGCCGAACGGGCCCTCGGTGCTGCTGGAGGTGTGGGCGCACGGCTGGGAGGACGTCTACGACTGGCGGGTCTCGGTCCTTGCGGGCCCGGCCCGGCCGGGGCGGGTCACCCCGGTGGAGGCGGGCGTACGGGTGGACCTCGACGGCCTGCCGGAGGCGCTGCGGGCCCCGCTCGCGGAGGGCTTCCGCCGCTGCGACACGCACGAGGCGGCCGCGCTCCTCGAAGTGGCGGTGGCGCCCGGGCTGTTCGGGCTCGCGGTGGACTCCTGGACGGTGTCCGGCGGGGTGCCGGTGGGGGTGCAGCGGCCGGTGGTGTTCCGGTTCGAGGGCGGGGGTTCCGGGGCGGGTGGTTGCGGTGCCGGTGGTTTCGGTTCCGGGGTTGCCGGTGCCGGTGCCGGTGGTTCCGAGGGGCGGGCGGCCGACGCGCGCTGGGCTCGGGTGCAGGCCGGTCCGCTGCTGGACCAGCGCGCCGACTGCGCGCGGGGCCGCCCCCGCAGCCCCTCACCGGGGTGGCTGGAGGGGCTGGCGGACAACACGGTGCCCGTGCTGTGCCGGGCGCCGCACGCCGAACCGACCCTGGGCGCGCTGCACGCCCTGCGGGACGCGGGGTACGGGGTGGTGGTGTGCCGACGGCCCCCGGCCGACCCGGGGGTGTCCTGCGCGCCGTACCACCGGGGGCTGCGGGAGGAGCTCGCCGACGCGGGCCGGGGCGCGGTGCTGCCGCAGCGCGTCCAGGCGCTGCGCGTACGGGCCTACGGGGCGGACCCCGACGCCTACTGGGCGGCCGGGCTGGCCCTCGTGTGGGAGGACCCGGAGCGGGCGCTGCCCGAGGACGAGCCGTTGCAGGGGGATCTGTGAGGGAGGGAGCGCCGTGAACGAGGAATGGCTCATCTACCGGGGCGTGGGCGAACCCCACGACGGGATCGAGGCCCTGCCCGATCCGCCGCCGTGGCGGGACTTCGACGGCGGCCCCGTCCGCGAGCCCGCCGGGGCGGCCGGGACCGCCGACGGGAACGTGGCGCGCCGGCTCGGCGCCCACCGGCAGGCCGCCGAACTGCACCGGCCCGAACCGGAGGAGCTGGAGGCCGTCAACGCCGCGCTCTACCTGCGCAGGCCGCTGCTGGTCACCGGCTATCCCGGCACCGGGAAGTCCACCCTCGCGCACGCCGTCGCCCACGAGCTGAAGCTCGGCCGGGTGCTGCGCTGGCCGGTGGTGTCGCGCACGGTCCTCCAGGACGGGCTGTACCGCTACGACGCGCTGGCCCGGCTCCAGGACGTGCAGATCGCCGCCGGCGGGGGTGGGGGCGCGGGTGCCGGCGGGGGCGCGGGGATCGGGAAGTACGTGCGGCTGGGGCCGCTGGGGACGGCGCTGCTGCCGACCGCGCGGCCCCGGGTGCTGCTCATCGACGAGCTCGACAAGAGCGACATCGACCTGCCGAACGACCTCCTGAACGTGCTGGAGGAGGGCGAGTTCACCCTGCCGGAGCTGGAGCGGGTCGCCGACTCCGAGCCGGAGGTGCAGGTGCTCACCGACGACGGGGGGAAGGCGACCGTCCGGGACGGCCGGGTGCGCTGCCGGGCCTTCCCGTTCATCATCCTGACCAGCAACGGCGAACGGGACTTCCCCGCCGCCCTGCTCCGCCGGTGCATCCAGCTCAAGCTCGGGCAGCCGGGGGAGAAGCGGCTGGCCACCATGGTCCGGGCGCACCTGGGGGAGGAGGCCGCCCGGCTCGGCGCGGATCTGATCCGGGAGTTCCTCAGCCGCTCGCGCTCGGAGCTGGTCGCCGCCGACCAGCTGCTGAACGCCATCTACCTGACGCACTACGCCGCCCCGCCCACCCGGGAGGACCTCGCGGACCTGCTCATCCAGCGCCTCGACCGACCGAGGTGAGGGGCACCCCGTTCCCGACGGGAATTTCAGGATCCGGATCGCTGTCGAAGGTCTGCCGCGCGTCGGCCGCGTAGAGCCTGACCGGATCCTCAGCTTCCGGTACCTCCCGCGTCGGCGCAGGGGGCGGCCCCTCCCCCGCTGGATCCCGCGCCGGCCGGGCCGTATCCGCCCGGACCGGCTCCACCGGCGGGGCAGCGGCGGCCACCGCCCGGGCGCGCCCCCGGGTGTGCGCGGCCAGCCAGAGCGCGTCGGCCAGTTCCCCGGCGGTCGGATCGAGCCCGGCGCCCCGCAACAGCCCGGCCAACGCCCGGATCCCGGGCTCGGCGGGCCCCGAACCGCCGTCGGCGGGCCCCGGACCTCCGGCAGCCGGCCCCGGACCGCCCGACGCGGGGCGGCCCGGCTCAGGGGGTCCCGACACGGCCCCTCACCTCGGTCGGTCGAGGCGCTGGATGAGCAGGTCCGCGAGGTCCTCCCGGGTGGGCAGGGGCGGCGGGAGGTT